>JAIDUV010000029.1 GCA_029060025.1 Clostridia bacterium
CTTTTATATTATAAAAACTTAACTTGAAAAATAGGATATTTATAAGTTTTATACTATAGATATTCTTCTATTTATAATAATTGCTATAAGTTAAATTCAACAAAATATTTAGTCTATTGTTTAATTGACATTTTTATGAATATATGATAAAATAATCAAAAAATGAGATATTTAAGAATAAAAAAACTTACAGAGATGACGCTTGACGAACTATGGCAACTCTTCCCTATCTTTTTGACAGAACATCAGCCTTACTGGATAGAATGGTATAATGAGGAAGTAGCACAACTAAAGACTTTGTTGCCATCTGACGTGGAATATCACCATATAGGTAGCACCGCCGTCAACGGTATAATGGCAAAACCTATAGTAGATATAATTATTGAGACAAATACAGACTCTCAATTAAAAGAAGTCGCTGAGACATTGCATAGTCACGACTATATCATTATGTCGTCGAGCGAAAATAGAATATCGTTGAATAAAGGCTACACTGAATACGGCTTTGCGGAAAAAGTATTTCATTTGCATATTCGGCTAAAAGACGATATTGACGAAGTATATTTTAGAGATTATCTCAACGCTCACCCAGACGTGGCAAAAGAATATGAAGAACTAAAGTTGCGTCTTTGGAAACAATACGAACATAACAGAGACGCGTATACTAATGCAAAAACGTCATTTGTAAAGAAATTCACCGGACTTGCAATATCTGAATTTAAAGCAAAGCGTTGAAATAAAATTAAATATTTCACACTCCTCTTTATATGCGAATATATTTTAAAGGAGGTAAACAATGTTTAATTTTAATAATAATCAAAACTATCCTATATATAACAATCAAAACAGAAGAATGACGGCGCCTGATAGCGCAAATGATTTTGAGACGTTGCAAAATGCTCGAAGAGATTTAGTTGGCGAATTAGATGCTATAATTCAATACGACGACCATTTACATAGAACAGACAATGAATTAGCCAGAACCACGTGGGAAAATATAAGAAACGAAGAGTTGACGCACGTAGGCGAACTTTTGGGACTTATAAATTATTTAGCGCCGTATCAAAAACCTTTTATTGAACAAGGCTTAAAAGAATTCAACGATAGATTGCAAAACAAATCATAATCAATTTTTGCCAATTACCAAATAAAATACAGCAACCTAAAAACGTAGGTTGCTGTATTTTTAATCATTTAAAAATCTGTTTATTTCTTTTTGACGTTTTTATCAACAGTTGACTTTGCAGATGTCTTTGTTGCCGTCGTCTTCTTTGTCTGCGTTGACTTGGCTGCCGTAGACGAAGTAGTTTTCTTTGTAACTGCAGATTTACTTGCCGAAGAAGTCTTTGAAGCCGTCGACTTGCTTGCCGTTGCTTTTGACTTGCTTGCCGTCGCGCCTGCCGCAACAGATTTAGCCATCGTATCTATTGATTGCTTTGCGGCGGTGCTTCTCGTCGGCGTAGACAAGTTTGGCTGCGGCTTAGCGTTTACTGCTGCAACAGCGCCTTTGCCCTTCTTCTTCATTACAAAGAATACCGTAAGACCAACAGCCACTACTGCCAACACTGCAACTAAGCAACCTATTATTATACCAACCAAGTTTGACTTTGCATTGTCTCCAGGAATTACGCCGAAAGATTCGGTTACTTCGCCGTCGAAAGAAATTGAAATGCCTTTCTTCACGTAATCGTTTGCGATTTCTTGCGACATAAACTTAACTTCAAGCATATTGCTAGACTGAAGGTCTGCTTTTGCAAGAGTGAGTTTTCCATTCTGATATTGTTTGGTATCAACGACTTTACCGTTGAGACGTACGCAAGCAATAGCAAATCCTTTGTCCGGAGTAATATCGTAGGTAATCTTGTCACTTACTTGACTGATACCGCTCTTGCCGTCTGCCGTGATCTTTCCGCCGACTTCGCCGTTGACGTAAGCGTAAATATTGGAAGTGTTGCTCTCGGTTACTGCCGCGCTGGTGTTCTTGATCTGCACGATAGTGAACGGACTGAAACTCGTAACCTTTGCGATAATTCCGTATTCATTGATGATGACAGGAATTTCCTCAACGCCTATAATTTTGCCTGCTTTGTCGTGCTTGTAATGATATATCTTAAACGTCGTATTTGCGTCGTCGGGATCGTATCCCTCTGGGAAACCGAAAGCCACCTGCATATAACTGCCGTTGGGAACAGTTTTTACACAACCGCAGAGGTTGAGATTTATTTCATAAGAAGCCGAAGCCAAAATATCATCGTCCTTTACGGCGGTCTCGCTCTTTAAAACGTCGTCCATTTCCTGCTCTTTTTGAGCCGACGGCTTGGTTGCCACAAGTATAAGTTGACTGCGTTGGCTTGCCGCATAATAATTGCCGTCTTCATCCTGAAAATCAGTGACTGACACGTCGGAGTTATCGAGCAAGTTGGGCTGTCCGTACAGGCTCATATAAAGTCTGCCGTCATTAAATATCTTGCTACATACGACAGTCTTGCCTTTAAATGCAAATCTCACAGGGTCGGGAACTTTTTTGGAATATGATCCTACAAGTCCCACAGGCGTGAAATAATAAGGGGTCGCATTGTGAATATACATCTTGCTTGGCGTCAAAGTAAACGATATCGTCTTGTCTCCATCCCAATTGAAGTTTTCGATTATAGCGTGATCTTTTACGGTATCGTTACCGCGCAAAGTATAAAAATCAATGCCTATGTCATCTAACGTAAATCCTGCGTTAAGTTCAAGAGTTTCGCTGTATTCTATCTTTATGTCATACGTATTGTTGACAGGCAAATCACCTGTGTTAGACGGAGTGATTGATCTTGCGCCGGGAGATGGGGTGTAAGATCCAAATCCTTCGTTGAGATAAGGAGCAGTAGGCGCAAACCAAAAATCTTCGTCTGTGAGTTTTTCCGCGTCATAAGATACGATATGATCGCCTGTTTGCCAATCTCCTTTAGTGTCAGGAGCGCGTTTTATCAACGCAAACTGAATATACTTGACACCCGTGCCTATACCTGCCATTACTGTTTCACTATCGGTAATGGAATATATTTCTACGCCCATCATCTCTTTTGCGGCGTTGTTTGCGGCAATTATGTTGACCCAATTACTCCAAGTAATCTCTTCGCCTGCATTGCTGTAACCGAAACTATAAGCCAAATACATACCTTGCTCTTGAAGCGCAAGAGCGCCCATACCTTCATAAGAAATTGTCAAGTCTAAGGTTGTACCCTGAACATCGGTATTATTATATTTGCCTATTACCGTCATTCCGTTGGCATCGTAGTCTACGCCGTAATCGTATGGCTTCAATGCGGGATAGCGCAATTCATAACCCGACGAAGATACCGAGCCGTCTTCGATATGCTCCTCGAGCATAGCCTGACCGCCTCTCAATATCCAAGGGTTTTGCGAAGACGCCGAATTGTACGTTACGTCTACGCCATACCACATACCGTCAACTTGCACATAATTCCACATATGCGGTTGAGGACTTTCACCGTCACTTGCAGCAGAATATCCCGACACGCACACGCAAGGAATGCCAAGTCTGTCCATAACTGCCTTAAAACTCTTTGCGTATCCTTCGCAGACGGACTCGTTGTTTACCAATGCGCCGTAAGACGTAAAAATAAAATCTGCTTTAGGCGTGTCGACGTTGCGATTGCCCTCGAGCACCGTGCCAAAGCCGTACTTATTGTGTTTGCTGATATAATCATTGACATATTCAATCTTCTCTTTATCACTGCTCAGATTTTTTGCTGCGTCAACAATTTGCGAAACTGCGTTTTCATACTTTTGTATAGCCTCGTTGACCAATGCCTCGCTGTTGATACTTTCGCCTCTATATAGCGACAACACTCTGCTAGAATCGAGGTAGGCAACGTACTCTCCATTCTTCATTCCCGCAGTGATAGACGTCGAAAATACGTCAATATAGAACAAATCGGGATGATCCATATAAAAAGCGTCGCGTCCGATACCGTAAGACTTTGCAAGTCTGTTGTCATCTGCGCCGTTAACGTAAGCCTTGACCTCATCCAAGGTAGCAACGTTGTTTGCTATCAAATCATATTGAAGTTTTCCCTTTTTAAATTCGCCGTTGTTGGCAAGGGTTTCGAATGCCTTATAGAATCTCTCGGCAATCGGATCGACTGAAATTTGATTATAAAAATATTTATAAGCGTAATCAGTATCGGTATCTGCCAAAGCACTATCGCCGATTATCAAACACGATCCGACAATCATCAAAAATGCTACGGCAACTACCATCGCCAAAACGCCTATGCGCTTTGTTGTTAAAGATTTCATAAAACCTCCAAAAATATTTTTTCCATATTATACACAATTCGATGTAATTTTGCAAGTCCTTTTTAACTCTTTTTTCGCTTGATAAATCTTCGATTATACGATAATATTTATAATAGTAAATTTAGAACAATATAATTGACTTATTACTAATCTCTTGCAACAATTACCGTTAATATACCTAATATTATTTATGCAATCAAACGTAAAGAGGACTTTAAAATTACATTACGTCATTTCTTTAAAGCCAAAGCGTAACTGTCGTCTATCCGTCTGCAAATCTCTTCTATACCAATCGAGCCGTCGAGAAGAATCGTTATCCAAGACTTTTTATTCATATGATAAGCGGGAAAATAACTTTTGTTGTCGACGACATTCTCCACTTCTTGAGGACTTATTCTTAAATCTATTATCTCAACTTTTTCTTCGCCGTCAAGTCCAATCTTGTTCTTGGATACTGTCAAAATCAAGCCGTACCATTTGCCATTGTCTTTTCTACGCCAAATTGCATTGTCGTCAAATTTTTTCCACAAAAATTCCAACTCGTCACCGTATTTATCCCGAACGTATTCTATGACATCATTGGCATATCTGCTTTTGAAAACTTGCCTAGCGCAACACTTGTCCGCAATATCGCGCAATACTCTTTGGTATTCCCATCTCACTCCGCCGACAAAACTACCTACGGCGTCCTCTGCTAAAAATAACGAATATTCTTCCTGCGTCTCCAAGTCAAGGACTTGCGTACTTATACTTCCCTGCCTGTCGACGTATACTGTCAAAGACATCTGGCTATTAAATATATCGGTATGAAATTGGTAAATTTCTTCGTTTAAGACAAATCCGTATTGCAACAATTTGTCAAAATCAATTACTTTTTTATTAAAAATCTCCTGAAGTATTGCGTTCATATTTACCCTATAATACAAAAATCCCAATTCTCAACTTAGGCATCGGGATTTCAAATTTTTTGCAAGTTATTTTTGAATACTGTAATTATTATATAATCTGTATATAATATAAGTCAATTCATATTTTCAATAGGTTTTTGGTTTTTCACAAATTTACTTTAATCTTAAAATGATTATAAACCTTTGCATATATTGCCATCAGGTTAATTTAATTATATAACTAAAAAATATAAATGGTGGAACTGAGGGGAGTTGAACCCCTGTCTGAAAAAGTTCATACGACACTTTCTACACGCTTATTGAACATATATTAGTCCCTGACGTTCTCTATTCACGGAGCAACGCTTCGGCAAGCCTTTGATATTGTCAGACGTTAAAGGCGTGTGCGCCCGACCCTGTTCCACTGATTGATGCCAACTCCCAAGCCGTGGATTCTTGGGGTGACAGGCTACGGCCGATTAGGCAGCGAAAGCCAATTCTTTGTTGTTATTTGCGTTTAAATTTAATTTTCCGTTTTTACGAAGACGAGCCTTCGGCGTGCTTATCCCGTACCTGCTTCCCCATCGAATCCGGTACAGCCCCATATTAAATTGGTGACATCATTATACCAAATAGACATAAACGCTCAACTAAAATGACTATTTAGTGTATCAACCATAATTATTATATGTATAAATCGCGGTTTTGTCAAGATTTATATTTAAAATAAAATTTCAAATTTTTGGGATTTAGCAAATCAATCCTTTGACTTGTAATACAATCCGCAATGGCAATATCCCTCAAAATTTGGATCGGCTATCTGCTCTCTGAACTCTTTGCAAACGCATTTGTTTTCTTCCGTCATTTGAACTCGACAAGGGCAATAACCTCCGCGCGCTTTGAGACCTTCTTTTATTGCGTCGACGATTTCTTTATTTTCGTTAAGTCTAACCATATTCCCTCCTTAATCAAATCAGTATTAGTTTAGCACGGCTTAATAGTAATGTCAATACTCTTATTGTTACGCTAAAATAAGTCTAAGCGTGCTTTACTTCTGTGGACTTGGGCAATCTTTCCGCTATCTTAATATTATTACGAGCGCCTACCTTTTTATACTTAAATCGCATCAATAGATAATAACTTGCCAAGTACAAAACGTCCACGCCAAGCCAAGCGCAAGGATTGGATAGGCACAAACCTAGATAACTCCATATCTTTACAAGCAGGAATGCCGCAAGTATACGCATACCCAACTCAATGACTCCGCCTATCGTAGTCAGCATACTGTACCCCATACCCTGCAATGCGTTGCGGTATATGTAGATGACGGCAAGACCGATATAGAATACACCTTGCCAGAAAAGATATCTTTTGGACAAATCTAGCATTTCCGCGCTTGGGTTCTTGACAAATAGGCTTGTCAAAAGATCTGCCCCAAAATAAACCAATAAACCGCCTACAATTGCAAGTCCGACGCTGACAAGCATTGCTTGATTGACGCCCTTGTTTATTCTGCCAATCTCGCCTGCGCCAAAGTTCTGTCCGACGTAGGTCGCAACCGAACTGCCCATTGCGACAAGAGCCTGCGTAATAAGGCTGTCTATCTTACTTGCGGCGGTGTACGCGCTTACGTAAAGCGTACCGAATGCGTTGAGAGCCGCCTGCTGCACCATAATACCGACTGCAATGATAGAATACTGCACCGCCATAGGCAAACCTATCTGCAAATGCGCCCAACTAAATTTAAAAGACATCTTAAAGTGACGGCGAGAAAGTCTCAATATCTCATATCTTTTAAACATATATATTGAGCAAGCCACGCCCGAAATCAACTGCGAAATGACGGTCGCCCAACCTGCTCCCGCTACGCCCATCTTGAATACGACGATAAAAAGCAAGTCCAAACCTACGTTGATGACTGAAGCCAGCACCAAAAACAAAAGAGGTATCTTGCTGTCGCCGAGCGCTCTCAATATGCTAGACACCAAGTTATAGAGCATAGTCGCGCCGAGACCTGCAAAGACAACGACTATATAGTCGTAAGAATATTCGATAATTTCGTCGGGAGTCTGCATCAACTTAAGTATCGGCATTGTCGTAAACACGCTGACCAAAGTCAATATCACAGTCAATACTGCACTCAAAACTATAGATGTGGCTACGCTTGACTTAACTCTTTCTTCGTCCTGATTACCAAAATACTGACTTGTCTTGACGGAAAAGCCCGCTGTAAGCCCCTGCACAAAACCTATGATAAGAAAGGCAAGCGAAGTCGTTGCGCCAACTCCTGCAAAGGCGTTGTCACCCAACGTGTTGCCGACAATGATATTGTCCACCATACTGTAAAGTTGTTGGAATACGTTGCCTATAAATATAGGCAATGCAAAAAATAAAATCTGCTTGAGCGGTTTGCCCTTTGTCAAATTTCTGACCATAGTTTTCTCCGAATTAAGAACTATAATTTTCCCACCTCAATTCGTGTCAATCTGTGACCGTATGTCATTATACTACTTTTTATAAAAAAGTAAAGAAAAATTAAGCAGATTTTTTTAAATGTTTAAATTTGTCAATTTGATAAGTATATTATGTGATATTTTGTAAATACGAACGTCAATTTTGAAGTAAAACATACGTTAATACTGTTGAGTTTTTCCTCTACAGTCGAGGTGACAAAAATACTCCCCTCTCGTTTGGCGAGAAGGGAGTGGTGTAAGATTTTCACGTGCAAGAATGTTTTCTATACGATGAAAACGAGTGCAGGCGTACTTGCTGTACGTCAAGCGAGTTTGAAGATGTAGAGGAGACATTATTGCCGTGTAAAATTACGACGCCTCCCTTCTCGCTCAACTCAATACTCAAATTCGACTACCATCTCGTGATAGCGTACTACATCGGCTTTAAGCACGAGTTGTGGGTTGACCTTGTCTTTCTTGGTATAGTAAGATATAACTTCTTCGTTGTATATCTCCAAAGAGTTGATTCTGTTTTTACCTTTGCTGTAAAGCACTGTAAGGCGATTGTTGTCCATACCGTAGACATTGTCCCAATTATATGAGATATCTTCGCCGTAGTTAGACCAATAAGCCTTGTCGTTTTCGTCGTTAAATGCTCTTGATATGACTGCGCCGTCTTTGTCAAAGACTTGTCTCGACTCAATACGCATAAAGTGCGTATAAATTCTGAAGTTGTCGCTTGCGCTCAATCCGTTTTCGGTGATAATATCACCGTCGGTATTAGCCTTGATAAAATCAATTGGATTAAACCCATCAGCAAGCGTTCCGCTTGAAGCGCCGTCTTTTACCTCATAGGTCAACTTGTTAAGCACCTCGAATTTCTTTTCATAATTCTTGACCTTGTCTTTATTGTTATAATAAGTCTTTCTGTCGGTGTCCTCAAAAGTCGTAGTCTTGACGGTATAATTGTCCGCATTTGTATAATTTATTTCAAAATACATAAAGTGGACGTACTCGTCTGCACCAGACGGCCAGCCTGCGTTATTTTCGTCTCCGCGAGTAATGCAGTCATTTACAAAAGATTCATCGTCTTCAGTCTTTCTATAATAGGTGAAAGCGTACATAAAGTTTGCCTTCCACGCCTTGCCGAACAATTCGTCGGTAAGCGAATTAAGCGTAGTTACGCTCTTTGCAACTGACTGAGCGGCTTTGTCATAATATTCTTTTTCTTTCTCCTCCGCGCTCTTGCAACCTGCAAATAGGCAGCAAGTCATAGCGACAAGCAAGAGTATAGAGGTAATCAACAAAAATTTCTTTCTGGTCTTCATTATTTTTCCTCCTTATCTTGCGCTTGAGCCGTCTCGGCAGCGTCAGCGGTCAATTCTTCTTTAATACTTGACATCTCTTCTTCAAGTTGTTGTATTCTCTCTTCTTCAGCAACTACGGAATATACGTCCGTCTCGCCCTTGACTTCTTCGTCCACGATACCTTCGAGTCTCTTTGCATCCTCAAGTCTCTTGACGGCAAGTCTACCCTGTATCTCCGCCATCTTCTTACCGCTGAGTTTATAGAAGAGTATCGGTACGATAGATATAAGATTTAGCACAGCAGGTATTATCGTATATATTGAGAACAAACCTAATTTTGTGAAGTCCGACTGCACCGGCGTATGGTCGTTGAGGAAAGGCAACGCCTGCGAGAAACCAAAGAACACGAGCAAATAACTCATTGTATAGTCCTTAAGTCCCGAAGAAACCTTAGAGCGCAAACTCATAAGAGAGAAGGTAATGCCCTCGCATCTATCTCCGGTCTTATCCTCCCAATAGTCAAGCGTATCAGTTGCCATAAGGTGCGGTATTACGTTGAGAATACCTACAGGTATCATAGCGACAAACATCAAAATTGCCACGAGCCACCAAGCCTTGCCACCGATAATATAGATAAAGAATATCAAAGCAAGCGCAACCGAGTGCCATATCGTCGCCAATATAAACAACTTTTTGCTATCCATCAACTTCCTTAGTTTTGGCGCAAGCATCATACCTATCATAGACGCAACGGCGCCCGGCAGCGAGAATATTATCTGCAACGAACCATTGGCGTATATGTACGACACGACGTAGATAATCATCGCCGATACGAAGTTACGGAAGAATGTCAACAGATTGGAACATATCAACAGCAAAAACTGTTTGTTCTTGAAAAGATACTTAAATCCCTCAAGCACGTTTGGCGTACGCGAAGTAGGCTCCAATCTCTCTTTGACAAACTTTGCGCCAAGCACCATAAAAAGCGGTCCAAGTATGCCTATTATCAATGCCATAAGCATATATGAGTTGGGGTAATTGTCATTCGTAATAATGAGGAACAGCGTCAAAAGCACGAGCGCCGACTGCTCTCCTATACTTCCCAAAATACGGCTTATGGAAATTATCTTTGCTCTCTCGTCGGTGTTTGGCGATGCAACGGCAGGCAAACCGTTGAGCGGAACGCCTACAGCAGTACCTAGTACGGAATAAAGCAAATACGTGATCCACATAAACGCTATCTTACCGCTTGCGCCCATTGAAGCGTAAATGCTTGGCATAAACATTATGATAGTCAGCACGCCCCAAGGAATAGCGGCGCCGAAAAGATAGGGGCGCATCTTTCCCCATTTTGTTCTCGTACGGTCGACTATGACGCCCATAATAGGGTCGTTGAGACCGTCGAAAATCTTTGAAACCAAAAACATAGTACCTACTGCCGCAGGAGCAATGCCCACGCACACCGTGTAGAAGAATAACAAATATCCCTGCACAAGTCCTGTGACTGCGCTTGACGCAAACTGCGCCAAAGAAAAGAATATATAGTCTCTCTTCTTGAGGTACTTCTTGTTGGCAAGTTCATCGCTTGCATTTTGAGAAACGGCTTCTTCTTGAATTGGCATTACGTCTGCCGCCATCTCTTGTTGAACGTTTTCTTCCACTCAAATTCCTCCCTTTTGCATATTATATATTAAATATAATTTATACTTTAATCATTATAACAAATATAAATCTATATATCAATACCTATATTTGTAAAATATCATAACCGCGTCGTAATAAAACCTTTAGTCGGTGTTATTTTTGCAACTTCTTGGTAAAGAAATCTCCATCCGGATATGCAAGCACGAATGCGCCGGTACTGCTCCAAGCCTGCAACATAGAGCCGTCGGGATGAATTGGCGAGAAAAACTCTATAGGAGTATAGTTGCCTTTCTCTGCGTTGTACTCAAACCATCTTGTCAGCGGATAGATATAATCCATACCTCTCATCAGTTTTGCATAAGCGTATACGCAGGACAAGTACGGCCAATCTCCGCCATTGTGGTAATAGTACGGCAAAGACGATTTCTGAACTATGTCCTCGGTATTCTTGTAGAAAGGATATACCGAAAGCGTGCCGAAGTCTCCCGCGCCCTGCTCTTTGTTGTTTTTACTCTCAAGCAAGTCTTGCATATTCTTGAGCATTCTGTCTGCTCTTTCCTCGCTTGTCAAACCAAACAGTACCATCACAACGGTGTCTATCGAGAGATTATCCTCGACAAATTTGTCGCTGCAATAGTTGACAAACCATCCCTTTTCTTCGTCCCAAAGCAAGTCGTTGATAGCCTTGACGACCTTCTCGTACTTATCCGCATAGTCCTTTGACTTGACTTCGTCGCCGTAGCAAACCTTGTATATCTCGCTCATTGCAAAGAGTGCTCTTGCATACAAAGCCTCGTCATAAGTGACATAAGTCGAACGGAATACGTTGTCGCACCAATCACGGCGGTTGTATTCTCCGCCTTTGACCAAAAGTCCGGTCTGGTCAGTCTCTTTCATCAATCTTTTTAGCACTAGATTTGCGCTGTCTATTACCTTACCTGCCTTGACCTTCTCTTCAAGTATGGAAAAGTCCTTGGTATGTACCAAATAATCATAAAGCATTATGACGAAGAATGACGGCGAATCGTAATGGTCGCCCCAATAGTTTTTGAAGTTGAATTTGACTGCCGACGGACATTCTCCCTTTTTGCTTATGCCATTTGCAAGCGTGATGATTTCGTTGCGCACAAGTTCTGGCTTGACTGGCAATACGCTGAGTACCGTCCAATATGCGTCTCTGTAATATGTCCTTGCAGGGAATTGATAGACTATGCCAGCCAAAAAACCTTTGAACTTGCCAAGTTCCTTATAGTTTGACAGCGAAGCGTTGAGGAGCGACTTGTAATAAGCCTGCATAAAATTGCTATCCAACGGCTTGGGACAATTAAGTCCGTCTGCGTATGCGTCGCAATCTTGCAATGCTTTGTCAAAATTCTTGAGTGCAGTCTTGACGTTGCAATTGGTGAAATCACTTCTTGTGCCTGCGCTGATGACGTATCTGAAAGTCTTTGACTCGCCCGCTTTGACTTGTCCGCCGTAAGAGAATTGATTATAAAAGCCTCTTTCGCTCTCAAGTCCAAAAGCCTTGCCGTCTAATGCGATATCCAAATAGAAATCGCCCATAACTTCACCTTTTATATACGTCATTCCATCATACTCTTCGACGCCCTTTTTGTTTTTCTTTATCAGTCCGCCCAATATCTTGGAGATATTGCCTGCATTCAATCTGTTGGCAAGCAACTGCTGAACGTAAGAGCCGAAGTCTATACCGAAGTTGGTGACATTCTTAAAGTTCAAATCTTGCTTTGCAGAAACTTTGTTTTCCACATAGATACAGTTGTTTTCCGTATCAAGAAATTGCGTGATGACTATATCCGCGCCCTTTTCGCTGAAAGACGTGATTTGTTTTTTACCTAACATTCTCACTTCTTTGTCGCACATATATTCAAGCGGCTTGCCGTCTATCGTATACAGCGAATAAAACGCCGAAAACACCGAATACTTGTTCATAACGGCGTACTTGGAAATGCCGCCTCTGCCGTCGAATTGCGCGGTAATGCGATTGTTAGCCACGTCGTAACATACTTTTTTATGAAACTGTTCGTTGACGACTATCTCGCCAATGTCAGAATAATTCAATGCCATAATTTTTTCCCTATATCTTTATAATGTCTTTATTTAGTTTAACTTCATTTCAAGTTATTTAACGTCATTTCGAGTTTTTTAATGTCATTTCGAGCGAAGTCGAGAAATCTAATCATTTTGAGACCAATTCGACTTCGCTATTGCTACGGTCGAAATGACAAATCAAAATTTACTTTACTCCGTTTGTTTTCTCTTCTTCTATCCTCTTTTGCAACTCTTCGTAATAGATATCTTCAAAGCCCTCTTCCTGCGGACTTATAGTCCTGCCAAGCCAAGCCGAAAGATGAATTGCATTGGAGAAAGTCAAACCGTTGAGACCTTCTTCGTAATTGCCTATAAGTTTGTTCTCTTTGCCGAGCATTACGTTGGAGAAATTGCGAATTACGTTGATATGCTGTCCCTTGTCTGCAAGCAAGCCCTTCAAAACCTCGTGAGGCATAAACTTGACTGTCTTTTTCTTACTCTTTGGCTTACCCATAAAGACAGTGTTTGTCTTGGAAAATTCCGGCTCCAATGTCTCAAGTTTTGTAAACTCAAGTTTCATATTAAAGTCATTGCTACCAGAGATTACCATCTTGCCGCCGTCACCCGATATCTCCAATCTATTTGTACCTGGCGCTTCGTGAGTGGAAGTGATAAATACGCCTGTCGCTCCGTTCTCAAACGTACAAGTCGCGGTAACGTCGTTTTCTACGTTGATTTGTCTGCCGACAGTTCTTGCAATTGCGTTTACGCTTGTAATCTTACTGCCAGCAAGCCAAGTAAACAAGTCGAGTTGGTGTGGGTCTTGATTGATAAGCACTCCGCCGCCTTCGCCTGCCCAAGTGCCTCTCCAACCGCCTTGAGAATAATACGCCTGCGGTCTGTACCAATTGGTAATTATCCATACGATTCTCTTGAGATTGCCAAGTTCGCCCGCGTCGATCATAGCCTTGGCAGCCTTGTATATCTTGCTTGTCCTTTGGTTGTACAAAAGTCCGAATTTGAGATTTGGCTTGTTTTCCTTAGCATACTCTGCCACCTCTCTGACAGCCTTTGTATATACGCCTGCAGGCTTATCGCTTAATACGTTGATGTCCTTGTCTAAAGCCGCCTTGGCAATCACTGGATGAGCGTAATGCGGAGTGTCGATTATTACTACGTCAACGAGTTTGCTCTCCAACAACGCTTCATAGTTGTCAAATACCTTGACTTTGTCACCGAATTTGCTTATTGCCCAAGCGCGTCTGTCTTCTGCAATGTCGCACACCGCAGTCAATACGCCGTTCTTATCCATACCCGCAAAAAGTTGTCCTGCATATCTGCTGCCTTGCTTGCCTATACCTATAATACCGTATCTTATCTTGCCCATAATTAAGCCTCCTTTTCTGCCTTTTCTATCAATTCTTTAAGTCCGTAATACTGCCAGTCCATCATCTTTCGTCTTGATACCTTTTGAGTATGCCCCATACCCTTTGCCTTGTCAATATCGTGGAATATCTTGCGCCATTTATTGATATGCTCAAAAGTTATGCCAAAGAACAACCAACCAATTCTGTGGAAAAGCGCCTTGTTGTCGGCATACTTGCCTGTGTGCGGCTCAAGCGTCATAAAGCCGTCGTAACCTCTTGCGACAAGGTCTTTTATCATATTCTCGTAATCGCCTATGCCCATACCTACAGGCACTTCGACTTTCTCTTTGGAGCAGTCTTTGATATGATAGTATACTGTGACGTCTTTAAGTTTTTGGTATGCGCTAGGCACGTCTACTCCGCACTGCACATAGTTGGACGCGTCAAAGCAAAGCGCGAATTGCGGATCGTTTATCTCATTGTAAAGTCTCAATACTCTCTCAGGAGTGTCAGCCCAGATCCTCTTTTCATTTTCGTGAAGAAGTACGACGCCGCTACCCTTGACGATATTGAGAAATCCTCTTATCTTTTTTACGACTGTCGGGAAGTCCTTTTCGTAATCTCCGCTCAGTCCTCTAAAAGAAAACATACGGATATACTTGCAATCCATCAACTGACATATCTTGACGAGTTCTTCGAGTTTTTTGCATTGCGCCGCATATTTCTCTTCGTCGTAAAGCCCTATCTTTCCAATTGGCGAGCCAATGGACGAAAACTTGACGCCGTACTCGTCAAGCATTGGCTTGACGTCTCTTTGGAATTCTTCAAGCGTATAATCGGCAATATTCTTGCCGTTGATTTTTCTTGGACAAAGATAACTCTCTCCATAGTCCTTAATGGTGTCTAATTGCGTCTTCAAATCTCCGCTTACTTCATCGTAAAAGCCTGAAATTTTAATATTTGACATAATTCTTTCCTCCGCTTATTATTGACGATTATTTGTTTATTTTTTCTTCTTCTATCTTTTGCGCTAGCAACTGCGCGTATTCATCAGCATTCAAAGGTAAGTCGACTTCTTTGCCAAGCCAAGAAGATTGATTGATTGCATTGATAAGTTCTAGACACTTCAATCCCTCGTCAAGTCTTGCAATCAAGACGTCCTTGCTATTGTTCTCCATAGCCTTGACAAAGTTGGCAATTACTCTCGCTTGCTGTCCGTATATTCCATCGTATATCATTCTGCCCAGACCGTAACTCAACTTGTGCTTTTTGCTCTTCTTGTCGCTCTTGTTGCCGTAATCTCTGACAGACAATCTATTGATCTCGCTTTCGCTCTTTTGGTTGAGATAATAATACATCTTGAACTTTTCTATTACTATCTTGCCCTTATCTCCCGCTATCTCCAATCTATTCGTTCCCGGCACTTCGTGAGTGGACGCAGTAAATACGCAATCGAAATCGTCGTATCTCAAGACTGCCGTCACGTCATTTTCCGTGGTGATATTCCTATTCTTTGTCGAGCAATACGCCAATACGCTTTTTGGCATACCCACAAGCCATTGCAGTACGTCGAGTTGATGCACGCATTGATTTATCAGCGTGCCTCCGCCTTCGCCCGACCAACTTGCGCGCCAGCCGCCCATATCATAATAAAACTGTGTGCGATACCAATCCGTAACAATGAAATTGACTCTCTGAACTTTGCCTATTACGCCGCTGTCAATCAACTGTTTTGCTTTGTGATACATTCTGTTGGTACGCTGATTGAACATCATTGCGCCGATTACGCTTGAATTTTGCTCAAGAGTATCTACAAGTTGCCTTGCCTCTTTGACAGTGACGCTGATAGGTTTTTCGACAAGCGTATTTACTCCTTTGCTTATGCAAGACTTTGCCAATTCAACGTGGCTGTAGTGCGGAGTAGCAATAATTACGCCGTCCAGATTTTCTTTTGACAGCATATCCTGCATATCGGAATAAACCGCAACTTTGTATTTTTCTCCAAAGTCCTTGAGTTTTTGACTGTCGACGTCGCACACCGCAGCAAGTCTTGCGCCTTTGATAGCGCCCTTTGCGATATTGCGCGCGTGCCTCGAGCCCATTCTGCCTATTCCCACAACAGCAAGTCTTTTCATATTCTCCCCTTCAAATATCAGCCTTCTATGTATTTGCGTACCTTGACAGGCTGATTGGTTGTGATATTGCCGTCTATTATTTTACCATACTTCTTGAGAGCATTTCCACCGTCTATGCGAAAAACACTCAATTTTAGGTCATATTTTTTACATTCTTCCACAAAATCCAAGTCAATTTTTCGGTAATTTACATTGAGACCTGCATAATGCGGATTGTTATAACTGTCGATTTTCTCTTTAATTGCCTTGACGTTTTCTTTGCGATACTCTATGCCGACGGAGTTAAACCATACCTGACCGCAATCAATGTACTCGCTGTTTTTGATATTTACGTTGCCGGTAAAAATCAATTGGTCCTGTACTCCAACCTCTTTTGCAAGCGCAATTATGTCGCGTACTATACCGCCCATCTTAAGATCGCAATTTATCAACAATCCATTTTGCTTAACGACCTCAAAAGCGTATCTCAACGTCAACTTTCTCTTTGGAAAAAACGACGGCCAGTGCGACAGATACAGCAAGTCCCCGCTCTTGTAAATATCGACTTCTATAGCGTCTGCTTGATATTTGTCAATATTTTTAAAATACGCCTTAGAATTTCTCCCCGTATTATGAGCGCCTCCGTGCGCTGTAATGATCATTTCACACCTCCCTAATATATATCGGACTTGCTATAAAGACGTCGGAAAACTCGCCTTGAGTTTTGCCTTTGCCTTCCACTAACAAATATCCTTTATCTTCCACAATTATTTGACTCTCTGCTTTGCCGCAGACTATATCCAAAGTCTGCTCGGCGCAAGCATTGCCCTTGACTATTATCTTTTCCAACGATACGTCGTAAGAATAATCTTTACATTTTTCTGCTTTTACACAAATGGTATATCTGCCCGCTGTAATCTCGTCGCCTATACCGTACGTATTCTTGCCGTCGGATATACTTATATCGACCTTATAGCCCATCGTGATATAACTTCTACCCCACTCAACTGCGTCGCAAATTGATTTTTGCGACAACGCTCCGTCTATTCCCAAATAGGTGTAGGCGTAACTCGGTCCGCCTTCGTCGGGAGCGTGCCAATCATATCCGTATAAGGCGCAAAGTCTGTATCCTTTGTCAAGAAGACTTATCCACTCTTGCTTTGCATAATTATTGGCGGGAGACACGTTGGGATTATAGTGCGACCACACCTCGTAAGACGTCACGTAATCCCAATTTGTGATTTTAAATCTGTTGTGACATCCCATACACAGCGGAGAACCTATTCTCTTGGGGTGCGCAACTGTCACTATATCTCCAAGTTGCCTTGCTCTTATTATTTTTGCGTTGATATTAGACGGCGTGATAGTCTTCCAATCTATATCGCTGTTTTGACCTATCACTGTCAAATGTCCCCAAAACGTTGTCCACTCTATACCGCCAGCAACTACAAGTCCGTATTTTTCTCCGTATCTCTTGACGTTGTCGACGTTGCTGACCGTGTTGTGATCTGTGAGACATATAGCCTTATAGCCGCGTCTTATTGCATTCTGTACGAGTTCTTCAGGCTGCATATCTCCGTCCGAAGCGACGGTATGACAGTGCATCTCCACTCTTTGCCAAGTAAGTGCGCCTTCCTTGCTGTCATTTGTTGTATGCTCATCTCCGTAGTCGCCAAAGATTGGATATTCCAAGTCTTTATCAAATCCCTCTACTTCGACAAGAATGTCAATATACTTGGTGACGATACCGTTTATACTTGCTGTCAAAGTCCACTTGCCTTGCCTTATCGGCGTGGAGATAAATCCGTTGGACGAATATTTCTCGCTTATGATATGCGTTTGGTCGGGAGAATGTCTATGCTCCGTGCCCAAATTCTTCTCGCCGTCATTCAACGACCACGCTATGTGATTTGCAAGCGGTATACACCGTCTTTTATCCTCATAAGTCAAAGTCTGCGCGACGTCTTGCGTGGCAAGTCCTCTGTCTATAAGCCCAATGCAGGAGGCTTCGTCATACTCATACTTTGGAGCGTAAGACGTGTGTACGCAAAGACATTTCAGTCCGCTAGGCACCTCAAAACTCACTTGAATATGAGTCTTGTCGTCATTTGGCAAAATATGAAGTTGAGTATTGAATATTTTCATACGAGCCCTTGCTTGTTGTGCAAACTGTTGTTCGCCTATGGCGAATTGAAGATTAGATTTCTCCATTTCGCTGCGCTTGGGTCGAAATGACGCATTGTATTATTTATGTCACCTCGACCAAAGCGGAGATATCTCATCCGTATGATATTAGAGAGTACCGCGCAAGCGCGGAGAGTAGCGCGGATTTCGCTTTAGCAAGGGCGAGATGAAGTCGTCAAGCGTACTAAACGTACACGTCGACTTCTCGAGACCCGCAGATCAAGCGGAAGGCGTGCCGCTATACGCGCTTGCTTTTAATATCGGGGATTTCAGACATTAAAACCTGCCGTCCCCCTTCGTGTCTCGACAATTCCGCCGCTGTGACAATTCTGTGACTTTCAATAGTGTCGGCTATCCAAGTGTATTGCATATTTGGATCGGAATTGCCTGTCATCATACCGACGGTGGCTTTGACTATTCCTTGGTCTCCGCCGTAATGCCCTTTGATTACCGGTATAATATTGACGACGACTTTCTTTTGCTTTTTACCGAAAAGTTTGAGTATTATTACGCTACCTCTGTCATCGGCTATAAGCACACCCTTGCTGCCTCTTATCTCCGTATGACGGTGATCCTGCTCGTTGAAAGCATTGGCAGTCATCACGACCTTGACGCCGTTTTCCATTTCCATATTCACGGTCTGGCAATCTACTACGTCGTTGTCGCAAGCAAAAACGCATCTTGCCCACTGCTTTGCTCTCTCGTCAGTCTTCAAAGCGTTGAGCACGTCTTTTTTCTTTGAAGAAGTGCAGAAAGCGTAAGTACCCCAAAGGAATTTCTTTTTACCTCTGCCGATTGCCTTTTTTCTTCCAAGATATTGATGCTCGACTTCAAAATTACAAGTCATTCTGTGCGGACAGTCAAAACAATTTGCAGTCGCGCCCTCCGGCTTGTGGTCTTTGTTGAAGAAAGTAAGTCCGCCGTAAGAATTTAGGCTCTTGCACTTACTGCCTGTAAACCAATACATCAAGTCCATATCGTGGCAGCACTTGGCAAGCAGCATTGGCGAAGTCTCTTGTTCGCTACGCCAATTTCCTCTGACGTAGGAGTGACAGAAGTGCCAATAAGATATATTTTCGTCGTGCTTGATAAGTTGAATTTCTCCAAGTACGCCTGTGTCTATCATCTCTTTGATACGTCTGTAATATCCCGCGTATCTCAATACGTGACATACAAGTACCTTTCTGCCGTGCGCTCTCGCATATTCTTCAATCTCGAGACACTCCTCAATATTGGGGCTCAAAGGCTTCTCTATCAGCAAGTCGTATCCCAACTTCAAGGCTTTCATTGCGTGTCCGTAGTGGTCTCTGTCCTGCGTGGCTATAAGCATACAATCGGCGACTTTGCCAAGCGCAAAAAAGTCTTCTTCGTCAGTAAAACACATATTGTCAGGCACTTTCCACAAAGTCTTGACCTTGTCAATCTTTGCCTGATACTTATCGCATATCGCAACTATCTGCACGTCGTCGCGCTTTGCAAAATGCGTGCCGTAATTCTTTCCTCTACTACCAAGTCCTATTACTGCAATCTTCAACATATTTTTCTCCCAAATTATATTCGTATATAACGAGTTACGGATTAGATTTCTCCACTACGGTCGAAATGACATTCGGTCATCACCTCGACTTTACATCTTGTCACCTCGAGCGAAGTCGAGAGGTCTCTATCAGTATATTTAATTCGTATAGATTTCTCCACTACACTTCGTTTCGGTCGAAATGACCTATACTTAAACAAATCATTTTGCCTGTCTCGAGCGCGGAGAGTGCTGCTATTTTTGTCCGTGCTAGGGCGAGATGAAGTCGTCAAGTGTACTTGCCGTACACGTCGACTTCTTGAGACCCGACGATAGGGCAAAAAGAGCGGCGCTATACGCGCTCGCGTCATACGCCCGAATATGCCGCAAATCCCCCGTCAATAGGCACAACCACACCCGTAACAAATCCCGACTTGTCATTGTCTGACAGCCACATTACCGTACCCAAAAGTTCCTCTGCTTCTCCAAATCTTCTCATTGGAGTACCTGCGAGTATCTTTTGCGTTCTCGCCGTAGGATTACCCTTGTCGTCAAAGAGCAACGCTCTATTCTGATTAGTCACAAAAAATCCCGGCGCAATAGCGTTGACTCTTATGCCCTCGCCTGCAAAGTGTACCGCAAGCCACTGTGTGAAGTTGGATACGCTTGCTTTTGCTCCCGAATATGCAGGTATCTTGGTGAGCGGTCTGAATGCGTTCATACTGGAAATATTGATAATTATTCCGCCCTTGCCTATCATATCTTTAGCAAACACCTGCGTGGTGAGGAAAGTTGCCAAAAAGTTGAGTTTGAATACAAAATCAACGCCCTTTTCGTCGAGGTCGAAGAAAGATATTTTGCTTTCGTCGTCCACGTCCGCCGCATTGAAATATTCGCTTGTCGTGGTGCCTTTCGGATGATTTCCGCCCGCGCCATTGACGAGAATATCACAAGCGCCGAGATCCTTTTTGATCTGCTCTCTTGCTACTTCCATAGTATTCTTCTCAAGACAGTTGACGGCATACGCCTTGGCAATACCGCCCGCCTTGACAATTTCGTCGGCAACTACTTGCGCGCTCTCCAACTTCAAATCGAGAAGAGCAACCTTTGCTCCCTCTTTCGCATAGCCTTTTGCAATCGTTGAGCAAAGCACTCCGCCCGCTCCGGTAATAACAACGACTTTATCTTTCATACTTCCCTCACTAAATTTTATTTATATTATATTTATCTTTTTAATGTCATCTCGACCGCAATGGAGAGATCTCTATCAGTGTTTATTCGTTTGAGACCTTTCGACTTCACTTCGTTTCGCTAAAGGTGACAAGTTTTTATTTGCTTTCTTTTTCCACTGCTTCGATTATGCCTTGCAGATACATTGCGCCAAGCGCTCTGTCATAGAGGCCGTAACCACCTCTGCCAGTCTCGCCCCAAATCATTCTGCCGTGGTCGGGTCTGACGTAACCGTCAAAGCCGTCTTCGTGCAAAGCCTTGATTATAGCGTGCATATCAAGACTTCCCTCGCTTGAGAGGTGTCCGCTCTCTTCAAAACAGTGATCTCCTGTGATCTTGATATTTCTCAAATGCACAAACGGTATTCTGCCCTTGCAAGTGTGTATCATACTGACAAGGTCGTTGTCTGGCGCGACGCCCAAAGATCCAGTGCAGAATGTTACGCCGTTGGCAGGGCTGTCAACTATGGATAAAAATCTCTTAAGATTTTCCTCGCAAGTGATTACTCTCGGCAAGCCAAAGATTCCCCACGGTGGGTCGTCGGGATGGATTGCCATCTTGACTCCGCTCTCCTCCGCAACAGGTATTACTTCTTTGAGGAATACGCTCATATTCTCCCAAAGCCTTTCTTCGTCAATATCCTTATATTGATTGAGAAGTTCTTTAAGTCCTTCTTTCGTATAACTTGCATCCCAACCGGGCAATGACAACTCACTCGTCAAAGGATTGAGATTGAGCACCGTTTCGTGGTCGTAAGCCAAAGCGTTGGAGCCGTCGGCAAGTGGCTTTGCAAGGTTGCTTCTCAACCAATCGAACACCGGCATAAAATTATAACATATACACTTTACGCCCGCTTTGCCAAGACGTCTGACATTTTCTTTATAATTTTCAATAAGGCGTTTTGCGTTTGCATTGTCGAGTTTGATATCCTCGTGTACAGGTACGCTTTCCACTACTTCAAACGCAAGTCCTGCGTCTTCGATTTGCTTTTTCATTGCAAGTATTGACTCGTTGCTCCACACTTCGCCCACAGGCGTGTCGTAGATTGCAGACACAATACCTGTCATACAAGGTATTTGCCTTATCTTGTCAAGCGTAATCTTGTCGTCGTTTCCGTACCAACGGAAAGTCATCTTAAAACTCATTTTTTCCCTCCACAAGTTTTTTTGCATTGCCGTAACAAAGGGCTTGAGCAACTTCGACGGCGTATATGTCCTCTTCGCTCTCCATAAGCGAGCCGAGGAAATCGCACACTATCTGTCTGTAATAATCGTGTCTGGTATATGACAAAAAACTCCTGCTGTCTGTCAGCATACCGACAAGCGAAGTGATATGTCCCAGTTCTGTCAAAGTACGCAACGTCTCGTACATTCCTCTCTTGTGGTCGCAGAACCACCAACTTATGCCTATAGTCACGTCTCTGAACGCTCCGCACATCGTAATCAAAGGATAATACGTTGTGGGATTGAGCGTATATATTATCGTCTTGGGCAGCCAGCCTTTGGTATTCGCCATATCAATGATATTCTTGACGTACTTGACTTCAAATGCGTCTCCTACGCAATCAAATCCCATATCTCTTCCCAACTCTTCAAACATAAGAGTATTGGAATTTCTCGTCACAGCAAGATGCCACTGCTGAACCATTCCTCGCTCTTTGTACGCCTTGGCTAAAAAGAGATACATATATCCCCAAAAGCCGTCGTATTCGTAATCGTCGACTTCTTGCCCTGCAATCAACTTCTTGAAAGTAACGTCGGCTTCGCCCTCTTGAGCCGCGCGCTTGGGAAAGCCCTCGACGCCCACGTCGGAAAACTTGCAGCCTCTCGCCACAAAATAATCCATTCTCTTGAGTATGGCTTCTTTCAGCGTAGCAATATCGCATATATCCACGCCGCTTGCCTTGCCGAGTTTTGCAATATACTCTACATATCCGCTTGCCTTTGCAAGCACGAGATTATCTACCCTAAAGGACGGAACGACTTTGACGTTGAGTTTGCTCTCTTTAGCAATCAAATCGTGATATTCTAAAGAATCGCAAGGGTCGTCTGTCGTCGCGATATATTCGACGTTTGCCATACGTATCAACTTCCTCGGCGAAAGTTTGCGAGAAACAATAACTTTGTTTGCCCTATTCCAAATATCCTGCGCCGTAGCCTCGTTGAGCGGAGTATTGATGCCAAAGAAAAAACTCAACTCAAGCGCGCACCAATCCTTGATGGGATTACCGTACGCCGTGCCTGCCACTTTGGCGAATTGATAGAACTTTTCCCACCAATCTGCATTGCCGGTGATATATTTTTCGTCAATGCCTGCGCCTCTCATAAGACGCCATTTATAATGGTCTCCCTGAAGCCACATCACGCCTATATTGTCAAAAGGCTTATCTTCGTATATCTCCTTTGGCGAAAGATGACAGTGATAATCTATGATAGGGAGATCTTTGACTTCGGCATAAAGCCTTTTTGCATACTTGCTACCCAGCAAATTGACGCATCTATCTCTGAACTCTGCCACTTCCGTCACCTCCGGCAAGTTTTTTGACTTCGTCTACGCTTGCAATATTGAAATCACCCTCTACTGTATGCTTGAGACAGGACGCCGCAACTGCAAATTCTATGCTGCCCTGCGCGCTCATATTATTGATAAAAGAATATATAAGACCTGCGCCAAAACTGTCTCCACCGCCCACTCTGTCGACGATATCTATCATATACTTTTTGGAAGAATATACTTTCTTGCCGTCCATAAGTATCGCAGACCAACCGTTGCGAGAAGCCGATACCGATTCGCGAAGGGTAAACGCAACGTATTTTATATTTGGGAACTTCGCCATAAGTTGTCTGCCTATGCTCTCATACCCCTTTGCGGAAATCACGCCTGCGTTTATATCCGTGCCGTCCGCTTCGATACCGAAGACGTCCTTGCTGTCCTCTTCATTGGAGATAAGCACGTCTACGTATTTGACAAGTTCGCTCATCACCTCGTTAGCCTTTTGCTTGCTCCAAAGTTTTTTGCGATAATTTAAATCGCAAGATACTCTCACGCCTTTTAGTTTTGCGGCTTTGAGTATTCTTGCGGTAAGTTTTGCCATATTATCAGATATTGCAGGAGTAATTCCGGTCCAGTGCAACCATTGCGCACCGTCGAGCATTGCGTCGATATCAAAGTCGTCTTCGCCTACTTCGGCAATAGAACTTCCCGCTCTGTCGTAAATGACGTTGCTGCCCCTTTGCGAGCAGCCTTTCTCACAGAAATATATGCCTATTCTGTTGCCGCCGCGGACTATCTTGGAAGTGTCCACTCCCCAGCCTTTGAGTTCTCTGACGCACTTGTCACCCAATGCGTTGGACGGCAGTTTTGTGACAAAAGCCACGTCTTCGCCGTATTGCGCCAAAGATACCGCAACGTTTGCCTCTCCTCCGCCAAAGACGATATCAAAAGAATCCGCTTGCATAATACGCTTGTAACCTTCGGGTTGAAGTCTCA
Source organism: Clostridia bacterium (assembly GCA_029060025.1). GTDB lineage: Bacteria > Bacillota > Clostridia > Christensenellales > UBA3700 > RACS-045. Next base: position 24,549 of record JAIDUV010000029.1, read on the forward strand.
TCATTATCTCGCCGACGGTAATAATCTTTGACATTATTTTCTACCTCCGATAATGGACTGCACTTTTTCTACAAATGCCCTGCAAGTCTTTTCCACCTTGTCAAAGTCTCCTGTCTTGGCGTCCTTTGTTAGGAAAGAGCCTGCGCCCACAGCGTACGCACCCACCTTAAACCACTCCTCGACGTTGTCTTGACTGACGCCGCCGGTAGGCATAATATTTGCGTTGGGGAAAGGTCCTTTGAGTGCTTTAAGTCCCGCAGGTTTTGCAATATCTCCTGGGAAAAGTTTGAGTATATCCACGCCGTACTCCATTGCCGTTTGCGCCTCTGTCGGGGTCATAACTCCGCTCATAACAGGCACTCCGTATCTATTGCACATCTTTATCGTGTCGACGTTGAGTGACGGACTAACTATAAATTGAGCGCCGGCAAGCATAGCGATCCTCGCCGTCTCGGGGTCGAGCACCGTACCTGCGCCCACAAGCATATCACTGCCGGCATACTTCTCGACAAGAATCTTGATAAGTTCGTCTGCTCTTGGCACGGTAAAAGTGACTTCTATCACCTTGATGCCGCCCTTATAACAAGCCTCGACAGTCTTGATTGCCTCTTGCAAGTCGTTGCCTCTGATTACGACGACGACGCCTTGCTGCTTTATCGTTTGATACACATCGTATTTTTTCATATACTACCTCGTATTAAGGTTGCTTTGACAAAGCAATCCGATGATTTTCTCAATTACACGAATATTATAATATACGGACTATAAAAAAACAATACTCTTTTTGCATTAAAATTATGGACAAAATAGGATTTTATGTGTATAATGATTTTAATAATATGTGACAAGAGAGGAAATATTTTATGCCGGCAATCAATTATATCGGAAAAAATTTTAAAACTTACGACGTAAAACAGCACAAACACAGTTATTGGGAGTTGATTTACTGCACAGCGGGAAGCGGAACGATAATTTTTGAAAATGCAAAGCCGCTTGAATATAATGTGAACGAAATAGTAGTCATTCCGCCCAATACTTTGCACAGCAACACTTCCCAAACCGGCTTCAAAAATATCCATCTGACGGTCGCAGGCTGGACGCCGAGTTTCAAAAACGCAATCGTAGTCAAGGACAACCAACAAAAAGACCTTTACACGACAATGGATATGTGTTATAGACATTTCTCTGCAATGTCTGGCTGTTCTTCCAATATAATTATGGCGTTTACCGACTTGATTTTGGGATTTATTTCAGAGTTTGACGGTTCTTCGCAGACAAGCCAACATATTGAACTAATTGCCAATGCAATAATAGAGAATTTCTACGACGCCAATTTCTCAATCGACAGCATCTATAGTCAATTCGACCTGTCAAAAGATTATATAAGAAGACAGTTTATCAAAGAAAAAGGCGTGTCTCCCCTTCAATTTCTCAATCAGACGCGTATCAATTCCGCTCAAAAACTTTTGCTTTCACGCAATATAAATAATTTGAAGATATATGAGATTGCCGAGCGTTGCGGTTTCAACGACCAACTGTACTTCTCAAGAGTATTTAAAAAATTCGCAGGCGTCTCGCCAAAAGAATATGTAGGCGAACCAAAAAACGACAATTACAATGAAGAAGATTGAGTAATTGAAAAACTTGTTTAAATTTTGTTGAGAATTTTAGTCAAAAGTGCTAAAATTTTATAAAACTAATTTTGGAGGAATTAAATATGGCAAAAAAGAAAAAAGAAGCAAAATCTAGATCAACAACAGTAACTTCCGGCACTATTACCGGCATTTGCTGCGCTACCGCAATCGTATTATCAATCATTATCTTCTTTGTCAATTTGATATTGCAGTGGGCAGGCGTAAGTCTTAGCGGCGTCAGTGCCAAAATTATGGGAGCAATGAACTTAATACAAATGATTGCTGTGTCTGTTGCCGTATGCCTGGGCGCTTACAGATATTCAAGAGGCAAAACAAAAGGCGTAAAAACTTTGATAATTGCTTGCATAATCATATACTTGGTTTTGGCAGTAGTTTGGGGTTTCTACGGAATTATCTAATAGACAATAACAAAAAATATGCGGAACGCAAATGCGCTCCGCTATTTTTTTATAGATATTTTATTCAATATACTCAAGATGAGATTTCTCCATTACGCTTCGCTCAATATGACATAATGTATTTGTCATTTCGACAAACTTTTTTGTCATCTCGACCGTAGTGGAGAGATCTAATCCTTTTGTAATAATTGATTGAGATTTCTCCACTTCGCTTCGCTACGGTCGAAATGACATATTATAGCGCGGGCGTCAATGACATTATAACCGCTACACTCAATATAACGCGTTAATGCACAACTCTCGCCTTAAATATTCACCCTGAGCGAAGCGCCAGCGTAGTCGAATGGGTCTCTAATAGATAAATGGAACGCTTTTGCGTTCCATTTATCTTTATTTCTTACTTCTCATAGCCCTCTGCTCTTTGAGCAAATCTTGATAGCGCTCTATCTGGTCGTCTCTCAAGTCCACCATCTTCTTTGCCGTCTCAAAGGCTTGTTTGTCACTTACTACCACTTCTGTCTCTTTGACTTTTACCTTTGTGCCGTCTCCTGTCGCGTCTCTTCTGATGTCTTTCATATACTCGTCTTCCATCTTGAGTAACGCTACCGTTGTATCTTTCTTTATCGTAAGTTTGATAAGCGGATTCGTACTTGTCAGTCCGTATACCACAAAGTATGTCGACTTCTTCTCTTTACACTTATACTTTGTAAGCGCATAATCTCTCAAGCCGTCAAAGTATTTCTTTTGCTCCTTGCTGAGCAATGCGTATGCTTCGTCTAGTGTAAGTCTAGGAGCCTTTTCTACTTTTGGCTTTGCAGGTGCGGTTACTTTTACTTGCTTCTCTACTACCTTCTCAACCACTTTTTCTACAGGTACTTCGACTATCTTCTCGACTGGCACTTCGACTTTTACTTCTTTCTCAACAACTTTTTCGACTTCGACCGGTACCTCAACTATTTTCTCTACCGGTACTTCAACGACTTTTTCCACTATCTTTTCGATAGGTACTTCTTTTTCGATTACCTTCTCGACGACTTGAGTAGAGTTGTCTTTTTCTAGCAACTTTGCAATAAGCGCTTCTTGAGTCTTCATCATCTGTTCAAAACGCTCGTCATTCTTGTCTATCATCTGCTTGACCACGTCTTCGTTTACTGCGCTTGTGACGGTAACTTCTTTCTCGACTACTTTTTCCGTAGGTTGCTCTGCAAGTTTTTGCATCAATCTTTCGTTTTGCTCAATAAGTTTGTTGACAAGTTCGTCATTTGTAGACGCTTGTTGCGGCAACATCTGTTGCATACCGGGCAAGAGCGCAGTCACCGTCTCGGATATAAGTCCTCTCATTTCCTCTATGCCTAAGCCCTGCTGAACTACGTAACCGCCTTGAGACATTCCCTGTCCCATATTACCGCCGTTCATTCCTTGCATTCCCATAAACATCATTCGCAGATTCTCGTCGCGTTTGCGTTCCTCTAAATCCCTTTGATTACGGTTGTACTCTTCAAGGCAATCTTCGTAATTCTCTTCCGCCTTGTTACATCTATTCTTGGCTATTATCATTATCACCAGACTTGCAACCGCCAATCCCATCAACGTACACGCTATTGCAGTCCATCCGCTCTCTGCCATTCCCAAGAAGGGAGCAATTGCGTATACCGTCTCCAACTTGTCGGCTTTCTTCTTGTACTTCTTGCGCTTGCTCTCATAGCCCGCCGTCTTGGATAAGAATATTATTATCAGAACAATAGATATTATGCCGGCTATCAACTGCCACAGCGGTATCTCTTTAAGTTTGGCAAGTATTTCGTCCAGCGTTCCGCTTCCGCCCTCGTCTCCGCTACCCGGGACGTTGCCGCTCGGATCATTTCCGCCAGGTTCTCCGCTAGGCAGATTTTCGTCGGGCGCATCAGGGTATGCGCTGGGATCACTTGGATCGCTGAGCACCTCATTGGCGCTTACGCTAAATTCTCTCCAATCCGTCTCATACGTACCGTCTGCAAACGCATAGTTGGTCTTGTCCTTTATTACTGCTCGTATTTTATACGTGTTGCCTGACTTCAACTCGGCAAAACTCAACAAGTTGCCGTCCATATCGGCATACTTGTATTCTATACCTGCCAACTGTTTTTTGTTTATCTTTAGTGACGGCGGTTTGCGTACGTCAGTCCAATTACCGTCCGATCCGTCTATGCTCATTGTCTTGATTTCAAATTCTATGACAGCAACGCCGTCGTTTACGTTTTCACCGTCCAAATAAAATCCTGCAACGTTGCTTTTAAGACTGATCTCCACTCTGTACTGTCCTGCATTCTTTGGCGCGCCATCCAAAGGCGCAGTTGCGTCCTTATCGTAATATACTATATCAAAATCGCTCTCACTTAACGCCCCGCTTATACGCAATTTTACAGACTGTGAGTTGCCATTGTACGTCAAACTATTGTTGGCAAGCGTTACTTGCACTGCCGTTGCGCTTGTACCCACTGTGAAAGGTTGGGAATATTCTGCCGTTCCTGTAAACTCAACGTTGTTTGCATACGTCGACTTTATTACGGCTTTTGTCACGTAGTATTTAGCCACGTTTTCTTCCACCTCTATATCACTTTCACTCAACGCATTGCCTATCGGTTGATTTGTTGCCATATCCCATACGTAGTACTCATAATCTATTACGTTATTATCCTCAACTAGCGTCTGCCTTTGATACCTCTCGCCGTTGGAATCCGTCGCGTCCTCCAACTTCCAATTCAATGCAATTTGCATCTTGACTATTTCCCAATCTTTACTCCACTCAAAATCCGTCAAACTTCCGCTTGGAGTAAATACGTAAGTCGTATTATCCGTACTAACAGGCAATATATAGTTGGTCGCATATTTAGAATCTGCCATATCGTAACCAAAACTTACAGACGCTGTCTTCTTTACTCCGTCTACAGTATTTCCAGTAGTGATTCCCATATATTGGCTTACGACAAGACCTTTAGGCAGCGTAGCGCTATCTATCTCGATTTTCATCTCCTGCGCATTAGTACTAAAAGGTACTTTACCGTCATACTTCCACTTGACGCCCGATAGGTCGAACTTGGCTCTTTCTATCGTCCAATTCAACTCGTAAGTATCAGGTGTTCCGCTTGGCGTCAATATTCTAACTTGCGTGGTATAACTGTCTGCATTAGTACCAATACTGCCGTTTGTAGGACTTGCTGTTGTGCAATATCCACTTTGGAAATTTCCCGTATTGTAAGCCGTGTCTACTTTATATCCGCTGGGCGTAGTGACGTAAAACGTAAATTCTTTGCCATTGTATACTATGGACTGATTTAATCCGCTAGTAATAGAATCGTTATAATCAATACTTGTTTCTTCAATCTTTGCATTGACTGAATTATTAGTATCTACTCCGTCTTCCATCAACCACCAAATAATATCGGGGCTGCCGGTATTCCTTTCCAACTTCAACGTCACAGTTTTTGCGAGAGAAAGGTCATAATTGCTATCTACCGTCGAAAGCGAGAGTATCCAATCTCCGTTGATTGGCAGTTTGCTTTGGCTCAAATCAAGTTCGATGCTTACCGAATTGGGCGAACTTGCGCTTACGTTGACTGTCGCAATCGAAGGCTTCGCGCTGTTTCTCGTAGCAATTATATCGTAAGTAAGAGGATTGCTTTCAAGAGGACTTGGCTTGTTTGTGCCATATCTGAGCGTAACGTTTTGGTTGATACCCATTACCGCGTTAATAATTCCATCTGTAGCGACGATTTCAAAGGTCAACTTTCTTTTCTTTATCTCAAACGTGATAAATTTGTCACTAGTGTCCTTACTTGCGCCATCCCATACGTTATATCCGTCTCCGCTTGCCGAATCATAAGGATTTTTTAGCACTACTTTAAGTGCGTTGGTATATACCCCGGCGTCTTTTACCTTTATATAATGTCCGCTTTCTATACTAAATCTATTGTCACTTGGATTTGCCTTGACGACTTCCATATAATTATCGTCGTATACAAGTTCATACATCTGCTCGTCAGAATTGTATTCAAACCAATCTGGCGCAGTTACGTTGTCAAACTTAGGCAGACTTTGCGTCTTGGTATCAATATGTATATTAGTCGTATAATCTTTGTCCAACTTATAATTCTTGCTTACCGTCTCGTCTATCTCAACGCTCGCAGTATAATCTCCGACTTTCACAGGTTCGACAGTATCGTTGTAACCTTTATTATCTTGATACCTTACGCGTAATAGCGAATTTAAGATATTAGGATCTGTCTTATCTGCCCCGCACAAATCGTTTACGTTAGGCGTAGCCGTAACAGAGCCTGCGCTTGTAGTCAAGTTGACTCTCAATTCCTTGGGATCTATTCTATACGTTATGGTATGAACGTTGGTCACCTCTTCTTTTGCCCAAGCATAATCATTGTTGACAATATTAAATCTTATTTGATAAGTGCCCGCATCCTTAAAATTACCGACGCTCATAGGATTGTTTGAAGGGTCGTAAAATTGTGTAGTGACTATCTTTGAATCGGCAAGTTGAGAATAATACCAACTCTCCTCTGAAATTTGATGCGTCAAACCGTCAAATGTGCCTATGATATTTTCAGGCAACGCCAATATCTTTCCTGCGTGCTGAGAGACGGTCTTTAAATTCAAGTGAAATGCAGGACGAACATAATACGGAGTACTATCACCGTGGAAACTCACATACGTACTTGAGGTTTGATTTACCAATATGGAAAAACAACTATCATATTTTGCACTGCGCGTCCAATAATAATCCTTTCCATTATTTGCTGTCACTCTTTGAGCGTCATCAAATTTCCATAAACCAGAATTATCACCTGTCTGACCTACTTCCGTCAAACTCGGTATCCAAATACTATCGTTTGCCCAATTCGAATAGCCTGTTTTATTTAAATAAGATCCAGCGCTTCCTGTACCGCCGTTGTCCAAAGAATCGTTGTTTGATTCGTATCTAAACCTTATATTTGGAATTTCTGAAATAGCGCTTTGACTGTGTTGCCAAGACATATTGTCTGGCACTTCGATAAACTGTTTGATACTTCCCGGAACATCTGTACTTTTATCCATTGTATATATTGCCCATTCATTTTCGGGATCTTGAGAAGCGTAACCGGACATTGCCGTTTCATTATAGGCATTAGCATAACTTCCACCATTGTTTAACACGTATGCTCTCATATAACTCGTCCCATACATATTAGCAGGATAATCTCCAACCTTAGTATCAAAATATGTCGAAAATCCCGATTTTGGAACTTTATTTTCAACAGGATCTGCCAGAAATAGCGTCAAAATCGGTTCTCCATTTTTGTTTGGAGATAAATATGACGCAAGCCATTTTTTCCCGCCTAAAGTCACTACTATATCTTTCCCGCCAGTTGTTGCGGTATGTGATCTAAAATCAGCAGAGGACTTTGTCATTCCGTTGAGGTCGGTAATATCTGCTCCTGAAATTCCGCTTACCTGATCCAACAAACTTTGAAAAATGTCCTTGTCAAACACATATTTCCCAGATGATTTTTCATATCCTTTCAAAAGTATCTCATCCAAGTTAGTAGTGCTTGTTGGCACATCGGCAATAAGTGTTGCATCCGCCTTTTCTTTATAATTAAATATAAACGTAATATTTATAAGTAGCGCAATCAATATTGTGACGACTAAGACAAATATAATATTTATCTTTTTCTTACTCAAACTCATTTATACACCTCACGTATTCCAAAAAAAGTATACTTTTACTGACCCAAAGATATTGCAAAATAAATATTCGTGAAGTATAATGTATTTGAAA
>JAIDUV010000003.1 GCA_029060025.1 Clostridia bacterium
CAATTTTTTTAATATACGGAGGCAACAATGCGACCATTTTTTGAGTCTATCTTCAGTTTTGAAAAAGACTCTTCCAATATGGCTATATTGGCTATGGAAGGAGCAGCCGAATTAGGCAAAAAGGTTGACCAATACCTTGTCAATTGGTACAACAACGAGGCAAAGACAAACGGTAAGAAGTTTTTCAAAGACACTTTTTTGGTAAAAAATACTTGTCCAAGATTTACTACCGGTGACGGCAAGGGACTTATTATCGACAGTATTAGAGGCAAAGACCTGTTTATTATTTGCGACGTTGGCAATTATTCTATTGAATACAATATGTTTGGCACTCCCAATAGAATGTCGCCAGACGACCACTATTCGGATTTGAAGAGAATTATAGGCGCTTGCGCAGGTATGGCAAACAAGATTACAGTTGTTATGCCGCTTCTATACGGCGGAAGACAGCACAGAAGGACTGCAAGAGAGTCTCTCGACTGCGCTCAAATGCTTAGAGAATTGGAGTTTATGGGAGTCAAGGACATCATCACTTTTGACGCTCACGACCCGAGAGTTCAAAACTCCGTACCAATTATGGGCTTTGACAACTTTATGCCCACTTATCAGATTTTGAAGGCTTTGCTTAAGACTTTCCCAGAAATCAATATGAAGAAAGACAACTTTATGATTGTCAGCCCTGACGAAGGCGCAATGAGCAGAAATATCTATTACGCTTCCGTACTTGGCACTGACTTGGGAATGTTCTATAAGAGAAGAGATTACGCAAACGTTGTCAACGGACGTAATCCGATAGTTGCGCACGAATATATCGGCAACGACGTCAAAGACAAAGACATTTTCGTAGCGGACGACATTATCGCAACCGGTGACAGTATGCTCAAACTTTGCAATGAGTTGAAAGCCGCAGGATGTCGCAGAATCTTCCTTTCGGCAACTTACGCGCTCTTCACAGAAGGACCGGAGAAGTTCCAAAAGGCTTATGACGCAGGTCTTTTTGACGCAGTGCTTTCTACCAACTTGACGTACGCCACTCAAGCCCTTTTGCAAAAGAATTGGTTTGTGCAGGCAGATATGTCCAAGTTTGTTGCGTACATCATTGCCGCTATAGACCAAAACAAATCTGTAGGTCAGTTGCTTGACCCGCACGATAAAATACACGAACTTATCGAAAAATTTAATGCCGGCAAACCTCAACAGTTGGCTATGGATATAAGCGAGGAGTAAAATGAAAATTGAATGGCTGGGGCACTCTTGCTTCAAGTTGACGGAATCTACGGGTACGACGATAGTCACTGACCCGTTCGACAAAGAAATCGTCGGTTTTGATATGACAAAGACTACTGCCGACGTTGTGACCTGTTCGCATCAGCACAAAGATCACAATGCTATAGTAAGAATTGACGGAGAGCCTTTGGTATTAAGCGAGTGCGGTTTTTGGGAAGTCAAAGGCGTAGACATATCGTCGGTGTTATCCTATCACGACGACAGACTCGGCAAGAAAAGGGGCGAAAACAAAATTTTCAAATTCAGAATGGACGGCGTAGATCTGTGTCATATGGGAGACATCGGAGAAGATTGTACTGTCAGACTTGCCGACGGTATCGGATCGGTCAACGTGCTTATGATACCTGTGGGCGGCAATTATACTATCGACGCAAAGCAAGCCAAGAAATACGTAGATATTATGATGCCCGACGTAGTAATACCAATGCACTTCAAGACGTCCAAAAGCGCGGTGGATATTGAAAAACTCGACGAATTTATTGATTTGTTTGACGAAGAGCAGATTAGAAGAGTCGACGGACAGTCAATTGAATTTGACAGAGCGCATTTTGACAGTGACAGCACCGTAGTAATAGTATTCGACCAAGAAGCATTTTAAAATATTGTTTGCAAATTAGCCGTTGCTTGCAAAGTATATAAAACTTTGCAAGTGACGCGACAAAAGATTATTTTAATTAAAATTCGACATAAAATTACACTAAAAAGTTTATAAAGGCACACGCCACAAGTCTAAAATTACAAGATAGTAATAACGTAAATATATAATAAATAATATAATATCAAATATATAATATATCAATTTTGATAAAGAATTAAACAAACAGGAGATTATATGATTAAAAAGGATTATACCCGTGAGGAGTTAAAGGCAAAGAAATACTTTGAATTGAGAGACATTGCCAAGAAAAAGAACGTCGAGAACGTATCTTATATGTCTGAAGAAAATCTCATAGAGAGTATTTTGCTTGCCAATAGCCAATCTGCTCAAGCGCAGACGTCTGATTTTGAAGACGCGCCAAAGCAAGATACCCCTGCTGTAGGCGGCTACACAAGAGAAGATTTTCAAAATATGACGATACATTCCGTACGCACGATTGTGCGAGAAGTGGGAATCACGCCAAGCACCAAGAATAAAGAACAACTTATTGAGGCGTATCTCGACCTTATGCAAAACGGCGGGATCAAAGAAGGTCAACCTGCTCAACCCAAGAGTAAGAGAGGAAGACCTGCAAAATCTGAAGTGCCGACCATCGTCAAAGATAATGCGCCGTCTTTTATTCCAACCGGAGTGAAGAGTGATGAAGAAGTTGCGGGAAAAGCATTAGAAAACTCCGCTGAAGACGACAACAAAATTCAACAAAACGGCGAAGGCGCTGTCAAAGAAAACATTGTCGAAAGCGAAGAGCGCAGCGGTATCTTGGAGATATTGGACGGATACGGATTTTTGAGAGCGGAAAACTGTGAGTGCGGCGAAAAAGACGTATACGTATCTGGCAGAATTATCAAGTCTTTGGGACTGAGAGCAGGTGATTACGTTGTGGGTATCGCAAGACGTAACGCTGAAAATAAACCTCCTGCTTTGACGGTAGTCGAGAGAGTCAATCCGGAAATCAAATATGACATCATTTATCAGCAAGACGAAAGAGGCAGAGATATTCCCGGCACAGGAGAGTATAAGGCGGTCGGTTACGTGGGAGACACCGGCACAAACCTTACAGGCTTAAGACGCCGTCCGCATTTTGACGCATTGACGCCAATATTCCCAAAAGAAAGATTAAGATTAGAGATAAATACTGCAGAAAAGAGCGTGACAAGAGGCGATTTTGCAATCAGAAGTCTAGATTTGATTGCGCCCATAGGCAAGGGACAGAGAGCAATGATAGTTTCTCCTCCAAAAGCCGGCAAGACCACGCTTCTCAAAAAGATTGCAAATTCAATTACCACAAATCACAGCGAAGTTACGCTTTTTGTATTGCTCGTAGACGAGCGTCCCGAAGAAGTCACAGATATGAAGAGATCAATTAAAGGCGAAGTCATTTACTCCACCTTTGACGAGATGCCTGAGCATCACTGCAAGGCTTCGGAACTTCTTATCGAAAGAGCAAGAAGACTTGTTGAACTTGGCAAAGACGTCGTAATAATGATGGATTCGCTCACGCGTCTTGCAAGAGCGTACAACTTGACGATACCGCCCACCGGCAGAACTTTGTCGGGAGGTATCGACCCGGGCGCATTGGCTAGCCCAAAGAAATTCTTCGGCGCTGCAAGAAATATCGAAAACGGCGGCTCGCTTACCATTATCGCGACTGCGCTTGTTGACACCGGCAGTAGAATGGACGACGTAATTTACGAAGAGTTCAAGGGCACCGGCAATATGGAAATCACTTTGGACAGAAAACTCAGCGAGAGAAGAATTTTCCCTGCAATCGACCTCAACCGTTCGTCCACGAGAAGAGAGGACTTGTTGCTTTCGCAAAAAGAACTCGAGGGAGTATGGGCGCTTCGCAAGATGCTTTCTACTGGAGATTTGCAAGACACCACGGATCAACTTCTCAATATGATGCAAAAGACCAAAAACAACGAGGAATTTGTCGAGTCTATCACCAATCAAGTCAAGGTATTGGAAAAGAACGGATACAGTATCAAAAACTTATCCGCCAAGTTTTAAGACAAATTGAATATAGATGCGGCTGTAACGAATATAAATTTGTTGCAGCCGCTTTTTATTTTACATAATTTTTAATAAAACTTTTATAGATTTTAATGTTATTTATTATAAATTATTATATAATATTGACAATAAAATATGCAGAAATGCCATAGGGGAACAAAATGAAAAAGAGACAACTATTTATCATTTCGACAGTATTAGTAATCGTACTAGTATGCGTGTTTTTGGTTGCGTGCGACGGCAAAGCGGGCAAATCAGCCTATGAATTGGCCGTCGAACAAGGCTTTGAGGGCAGTCTTGACGAGTGGCTTGAAAGTCTTAAGGGAGATAATGGCGTCGACGGAACTGACGGAGTCGACGGCAGAGACGGTACGGACGGCATAACCGACATAACCCAACTGTATGACAAGGCGGTGCAAGATGGCTTTGAGGGGTCGTATCTTGATTTTTTAAATTCATATCTCACGTTGAACGCTGACACACAAGTTGCCGCCAACCTTGCGCTTTTGTCTGCTATCAAGGTGTATGTATCAGATTACTACATCAACTATTGGGGTAAGAAGACTGAAGTTTCCGCAGTAGGCTCGGGCGTGATTTACAAACTCAATAAAGAAGCAGGCAACGCCTATATTATCACCAACTATCACGTCGTATACAATGGCAATTTATCAAACGATAACAAAATTTACAGTGATATTAAGGTGTTTCTCTACGGTTATGAGAGCGAAAGCCAAGCAATAACAGCCAAGTATATCGGCGGAGCGTACGACTACGACATTGCGATACTTCAAGTAGAGGATAGCGAGATTATTAAGAATAGCAACGCAAGAGCAGTGGACGTGGCAAGCAGCAAAGATATCGTCGCAGGCTCGACGTGCTTTGCCGTCGGCAATCCCGCCACAGGATCTTCTGCCTCTTACAGTGATATCAAGATTTCTGTCACTCAAGGCGTGGTGAGCGTCGATAGCGAAAACGTATCTGTGGGTGATTCTGCGACAGGATATACCGTATCTACGAGAGTTATCCGCGTTGACGCGGCAATCAATTCCGGCAACAGCGGCGGCGGACTTTACAACTCAAAAGGTCAATTGATAGGCATAGTCAATGCCAAAGCCACTTCTACTAGCATAGAGAATATGGGCTACGCCATACCAAGTGACGTCGTAGCAGGCATTGCAGATTATGCGATTGCAAATTGCGACGGCGAAGAAAATAGATATATCAAGAAGTTGTACCTTGGTATAAGCGGCGTAATCAATTCTTCAAAATCTGTCTACGATTCTTCGTCGAATACCGTCAAATTGGTAGAGGAGATTGCAGTAGGAGAAGTTGAGGCGGACTCTATAGCAAGCGGCAAGTTGCAGGAGGGAGATATTCTCAACGCAGTAGAGTTTGACGGCAATAAGTACGCGATTACTCGCAGTTTTTCGCTTCCCGACAGTCTTTGGATGGCAAAGTCAGGCGAGACGACTACGCTCAAATTCTATATCACCAGAGGCGGCGAAGATATGACTGTCGAAATTGCCGTAACTAAAGATAATTTTGCTCAATTGAAATAAATTCGTACTCAATATTTTTTGACTGCGATTTATAAAAGTAATAAACTAGGCTCAACTCTCATACAATTTCGTATGGGAGTTGTTGTATTATGAACTTAGTATTTACAATAATGATATTGGCGTCTCTGATTATGTTGGTCGTGGTTGCGCCCGAGAGCGCCTTTTCCATAATGATTGGCGGCGCCAACAATGCTTTGACTTTGGCGTTTACGCTCATTGCGATTTATGCGATATGGCTGTCGATACTCTCGCTTATGGACGGCATAGGACTCAACAAAGCGCTCAACAAGTTGTTTCGTCCGTTGACAAAAAGACTCTTCAAGGGGGAGAGCGATCTCGCTTTGGAGTATATCACGCTCAACTTTTCGGCAAATCTCTTGGGTATGGGCGGAGCGGCAACTCCGCTAGGCATAAAGGCAATGGAGTGTATGCAGGACGGCTCGCAAAAAGCCACTGACAATATGATACTCTTTATGGTGATAAATTCCACGTCAATTCAGTTGATACCCGCGACTATAATAGGCTTGCGCGCGTCTGCCGGAAGCAATGCGCCGTCGGATATAATATTGCCGTCCTTGCTCGCCACTTTGATTTCCACAGTGACAGGCGTAATACTTGCAAAACTTTGCGCGTTGGTTACTCGCAAAAAGGATAAGGCGGAGATTGTGGAGCCAAGAAAACCGCTTTTCATTAGTCGCAATGAGAGGAAGAAGATATGAGCAAATATATACTTCCCATATTTATACTTCTCGTCATAGTAATCGCATTTATCAAAAAAATTCCCATCTACGACAATTTTGTCAAGGGAAGCAAAGAAAGTTTGTCTATTGTGCTGTCTATATTTCCATATATCTGCGCGGTTTTGATTGCTGTGGAATTGTTTTCTCTCAGCGGGCTTAACGCATATTTTGCAAAGGTAATGTCACCGGTGTTGACATTCTTGGGTATACCCGAAGAACTTTGCGAACTTCTTATTATCCGTCCGCTGTCAGGCAATGGCTCGCTTGCATTGCTTGAAGACATATACAAGACCCACGGCGCAGACGCGTATATATCTCGTTGCGCTTCTGTAATAGTCGGCGCAAGCGAAACAGTTTTCTACGTAGGCACGGTGTATTTCTCCACGACGAAAGTCAAGAAGTTGCGCTACGCTATCCCAATATCATTGGTTGCGTGTTATTTTGGCGCAATAATGGCGTGCCTTTTGTGCAAGTTTATGTAGGTAAAAAGGATTAGATTTCTCGACTACGCTCGAAATGACGTAAAGATAGTCGAGGTGACATTATACTTTTGTCATTTCGAGCGAAGTCGAGAAATCTCAATCAATGTTAAAAACGGCGTATCGTGAGATACGCCGCTTGATATAACTGCTGCAACTTGCCAATTGTGAGTTACAGACTTCTCAACACTTCGTTGACTTCTTTCATATCGCACTTGCCTGCATAAGCCGTCTTGAAGTGACGCATTACGGCAGGCACTGACTTATCGTCAAGAGAGAGAATGATTTCTTTGATTTCTTCTTTGCTCATCATTTGGGGGAGATAACTCTTTATAGTGGCAATTTGATTTTCAAGACTTTGCACCTTGTCAGCATAGTTTGAGCCTGCTTTTTCAAAGCCAGTCTTTTCTTCAAGCAATTCCTTCTCGGTCTTTTGGAGAAGAGACAGAATATCTCCCTCGCTCAGTTCTTCGCCCTTAGCGCGTTTTTCGATAGAAGAAAGCATAATCTTGTTGATTACCACGTTGAGCGCTGACACAGCGTCCTTGTCTTTTTCCTTCATTTTTGCTACTTTTTCTTTCTTAAAAAAATCTATGTTCATATTTTGCCTCGCATATTTTATTTAACCCAATAATACACCTATTTAAGCGAATTGTCAATATACTTTCTGTTCTTGCCAAGAAAAGAAACAAAAGACGTTGTATTTACTTTTCTTCGCAAGAAAAGTAACAAAAGAGTTGGGGGTTGCGATTCCCCCCATAACCCCCACAAACGCTTTTGTAATAAATTGATATATTATGTGAATGACAATATATTTTATGTCATTTCGAGCGCAGTCGAGAAATCTCAATCCGCTTATTAAGTACCGACAAAATGGAGCGTTGCGACATTTTCGTTTGGTCGGTAGGGCGAAGTCCAACCGTACGTCTAGCAATTACTTTGTTTATCAAAGTTATTGCGTATATTCTAGGTTGTGACGCACGCCCCATCATTGACGCTCGCACGATATGTCATTTCAAGCGAAGTCGAGAAGTCTCAACAGTATAATAATCTTGCGGTGATTAAAACTTATTACGTTGAATACTTTGCTTGCAATACCATATTACGTTGTGCTACAATACAGTTATGAAAAAACGCGTAGTAGTAGGTATGAGCGGAGGAGTAGATTCCTCATTGACGGCGTTGCTTCTCAAGGAGCAGGGCTTTGAAGTCATTGGACTTTTTATGCGCAATTGGCACGAGAAGGACGAGAGCGGTTGTTGCACAGCCGACGAAGACTTTTACGACGTGCGCAAAGTATGCAACGACATTGGCATACCGTATTATAGCGTAGATTTTGCAGATCAGTACTACGAGAAGGTATTCAAACTTTTTGTTGAAGAATACAAAAAGGGCAGGACGCCCAATCCCGACGTGCTTTGCAATAAAGAAATCAAGTTTGCTCCCTTCGTCAAGCACGCTTTATCTATGGGCGCGGACTATATAGCCACAGGTCATTATTGCGATATATTGCACGCCGACGACGGACTCAACTATCTTCTCAAAGCAAAAGACACCAACAAAGACCAGACATATTTTCTCAACCAACTCACCTCGGCTCAACTTGACAAGGTGCTTTTTCCTTTAGGCGGATTAGAGAAGAGCGAAGTCAGAGCGTTGGCGTCCAAGTTTGGTTTGTCCACAGCCGACAAAAAAGATTCCACTGGTATATGCTTTATCGGAGAGCGCAACTTCCGCAAGTTCTTGAGCGAATATATTCCTATGCAAGAGGGTGATATTAAGACCTTGGATGGACGAGTAGTGGGAAGACACGACGGAGTATTCTACTATACAGTCGGTCAGCGCAAAGGACTTGGCATAGGCGGAAGCGGCAATGGCGAGCCTTGGTTTGTCATAGACAAAGACGTGGAGAAAAACGTGCTTTACGTATCGCAAGGTGATCAATCAATGATATATCACTCTGGGTTGGAGTGCGATAAATTTAATTTCATTACATATAAGCCAAAAGAAACGACCTTTAGATGTACGGCAAGAATACGTCACCGTCAGCCCGAGCAACAGGCTACGGCAATACTAAAGGGGGATGGGCTTCAACTTGTCTTTGACGAGCCGCAACGCGCAATAGCCGAAGGTCAGTATGCCGTCGTATACGTCGACAATGTATGTCTAGGTGGCGGAGTAATAGAACGCAAACAAAAGTAACAAATGATATAGACCTCTCGACTACGCTCGAGGTGACATTTAATACAATGTCATTGACGCTCGCGTTTTTGTCATTTTGACCGAAACGCAGTGAAGTGGAGAAATCTCAAACCTATTAAAATGACACGCAAGCAATCTTGCGTGTTTTTCATTTATTCACTAAAAATACTAATTTTAATGCAAATTTTTCAATTTTCCAAAAAAAGTATACTTTTCTTGACTGCCTACGAAAAGGCATAATTTTTCAAATACATTATACTTCACGAATATTTATTTTGCAATATCTTTGGGTCAGTAAAAGTATACCTTTTTTGGAATTTCGACTATAAATCAAAGTTTGTAAAAGATATAAAAACATACAAATTTTGGTATAGAAGAACCTTGGGTATAGAAAATTCTATTACTACTGCCAAAAAGTTGAGTGAAAAGTATAATTTACAGTGAGAAATAGACGAGTAGAGACGTTATTGATGCTGACTATTGTCATTGACGCTCGCACGAGACGCACCTGCTTGCTCGCTATGCCGTCACTACGTTTCTTACGAGCGAAGTCGAGAAATCTCAAACCTTGTGAAGCCGCAAGGGCTATGCAAATAAAATTGTACTTAAGAGAGGAAGAACAATGAATTTAGCAAAAACAAAAGAAAAGTATTTAAAATGCGCAATACTTATTATATCAATTTGCTTTATATTAGGAGCGTTGAGCGCCTGCTTACCGTTTAATATATCATTGCCAGACAAATTGGAAGGAGATGCGATAGATAATGCCGCAATGACGATTACCACTAATTCAAGCGACGGATTTGGTGAATATAATGACGGCAATTCTTATGTTTTTACTGATATAGATCTAGTAGATAAATATAGGGCGGACAATCCAAATACGCCTTACGATATGACTATAAAGACTGTATCGAGAGCAAGCGTAAGAGGTACGCACGAAAATCCATACGTAATTACCAATGCGGAGCAATGGAACACTTTTGCGTCAAGCGCAACAGCAATATCAACAAGCGACAAAGTTTACGTATTATGTCAAGACATAGATTTTGACGGACAGACTTTTAATGCCGTCGAAAATTTCAACGGCAAATTCTATGGTATGGGACATACGCTCAGCAATATAGTAAAAGACTTTGGGAGCGAGCACGAATGTGGAGTATTCCGTATAATCGGATCTGAAGCAATAGTCGCCGATTTGAATGTAGACAACGTGACGATCACTACTACTGGAGGCAGAGCGGGAACTTTGATAGGCAGTACCAATGGTGGAGATATCTTGAATTGCCACGTAATAGGCAGTGTGAGTGGTAGAGGAAGTTACTCAGGAAATAATCATTACTCTGTGGGCGGACTTGTTGGCAATGCAAGCGGCGACAACCAAAAAGTATATATCTATCGTTGTTCTCTAAAGGTAAGATTGACTTTGGAGACATTGGTTAATGGAGCAAGCGGCGGAATATTAGGCGCGTCCAGTTGTACGGGAGGCGGTCTGTCTTTAGTTTTTTACGACTGTCTTGCAATTGTTGATATTACTGTAAATGCTTCAAGAAGTACTTTGGATACGTGGTTTGGCGGTGTAACGAGTTATACATCTCTCTTAGGAGAGCAAGCCGTTGAGAATTGCGCAGTCTATATTAATTTTATAGATAATGCTAAGAATAGATTTATTATGTCTTCGCTTGTCAATGGCTGGCCATATGCAATGACAAAATTGACGATAAAAAACGTTTTTTCGGACGGAATTTTAACACGAGATAGCGCGACTTATGGATTAGCATCTGGAGTATTTTGTTGTACTAGTAATAGTTATGTGCAAGTCTTAGATAACCTTACCACTGATACACAAAATATAAATTGGTATGCTGCCAACTATACCTTGTCTTCAGGTCAAGCGCTCAGTCTTTATGAACGACGCAAATTGGAAAATACGCAATATACTGGAGATACTGGACTTACGCAAGATGATATGTACACCAAATTAAGAGATGATATGCCGTCAAAGATATGGATGCAAAAGAGCAATATTTCCACTGCGTATATGACAAATACCGACATAACTTCGTCAGACGGATATACAATAGAGAATTCGCCTGTCCGTAATCCTTTGGTTGCATTTGTGAATTATCGCAACTTAACGGATGGCGGCAATAGCAAAGAGAGTGTAGGGATAGAAGACGGACTTGCATACCTGCCGGGTGCAGAGTTGGAAAGCCAACTTGGCGCAGATTATTTGGCTGGCAAATCAAGTAATCAAGTATTCTTAGGTTGGACGGACGACGTCACAGGCGAAAGCAAGCCGTTTAAGAATCTGCCAAGCGGAATGTTTGGAGAGGTTACGCTATATGCGGTATGGGGCTTATCTAGCGAACACGTGGATAAATACGTAACTCCTACGCTTACTGTAAAAGACAGTATATCGGAAATCACTTACGACACCAAGGCAAGTATTACGCTCAATGCAAACGTAGAATATACAGGCACTTCAGACGGCGGAATGACAGACCCGCAAGTGACGTATCTATGGAAGCAAGGTGATAAAGACAGGACCGACACAAATACAGGTACGTTTAAAGCCAATAAAGTATTAGACAGCGGAACGTACACTTACGACTATATAATGAAAGACAAGGCTCAACCTTTGTGGTTGTATAAAGACAGCAGCGGTTTGAGCGAGACTATTACTATAAACAAAGGTATAATCTCAATAGACACCTTTAAAGTGACCAACGAGCCATATTATGGCAAGGCATTGTCAGAAGTGACGTTTGACGTTACGGCGAAGAATAGCGCCGACGTAAAAGTCGCGTTGAGTAGCGCAACTTGGAAGAATACTGTAGGTCAGGAAGTAAAGAAAGGCGAGAATACCCAGACTGTGAGACTAGTACCTACAGACACGGACAACTATGGGGATTATGCAGATTTGACAGTCAAATTTGAATCCGAGACGTTGTACGTAACGTTTGTATTTCCTGAGTTGATGGAGCAACTTCAAGCGGAGTTGACGTACGGACAAAACTACGGCTCAAAGGAGATAATCTACGAGTTTAA
>JAIDUV010000030.1 GCA_029060025.1 Clostridia bacterium
CAAGAAATACCCTGTCGGAATTTTCCTGAAGCCAATACAACAAACCGCCCAAAATACGTTTAACCGTATCGTTGTCGCCACCACTGTACAATACTTTTTCTATCTCGTCTATCCATACTATACAAGGACTAACACTGCTTATATAATCAAGAGATATTCTAAGATTTTTTTCGCTTTCACCCACGTATTTGTCAAACAGCGAACCTATATCAAAACGATATAGAGGCAAACACCATTTATCGGCAATGAGTTTTGCCGAAAGCGACTTTCCACACCCTGGCACGCCTACCATAAGTATTCCTCTCGGCGGACTGATATGTTTTTTATCGAGAGCGTCTTTAGGCGCAAAGAATATTTTCTCTTTTTTGCTAAGCCAATTCTTCACTCCATTAAGTCCAGCGGCGTGTACGCTCTCAACTTGGACGCGCGTAACGGCTATATTCTTACCAAAAAGTTTATCCTTTTGCATTGCAACTTCGCATAAATTCTCATAAGTGAAACCGCCGGCAATCTTGAATGCGTAATTCATTACAATATTAAGTTGTAATGAAGTATAACCCGATAGCACCGTTGCTGTCTGCGAAATCATACTCTTTTCAAGCGTCTTGATTTTATGCTTTGAGATAAATTCCAAAAGTTGTTTTTCACGCTCTTTTTGTGTAGGCAAGTCAAGTTTTATGAACATTCCCAATCTGCCAAGTCCCTGCCAAACTGTGTCAGCCGTCACTAATATAATGGTGCTTTTTCGCTCGGACGCGAGTCTTGCAAGAGCGGCTGTCTTTCTTGAAAAAGAATTATCTGCGTCGAGAAAGCGCATATCGCTCAAAGCAAAGCATAGACCGCTCTTCTTTTTGAGTCTATCTTCAATATAGACCAACGGTTCTCTAGAATCCGCGCCTCTTTCTTCACGTCTAAGTTCTATGAAACCGTCGGTATCGGTATAAAACTCCAACTCACAATTAAGTTCGTTTGCCGCTTCTTTCAGCGCGGCGCGAGCCCTGTCGCGCTCATCCGTCATAAGAACTACTAAGGGAGTACGCGCAGCAATGCAAGCCGAAAGTTCTTTTACTGTTTGCAAATAATTACTCATTCTTCACCTAAGTTGTTATACGCCCGCCGCACGTTTCAGCATTTTCATTTGATAAATCAAATCTGCATTTTCATTATCAACGGACATTTCTATTTGACTTAAGAAGTTTGCAATAGCAGATTTTACCCGCCTATCGATATCTTCTTTGTCTGATTTTTTTATAAAGTCAAGATGATGGAAAAAGCAGACGTTATGCACGGTGTCGTTAAGAACTTTAAGCCTATAGAGCGTTTCAGTAAATTCCTCTATGCTCTCGTCGAATAATTTGAGAGCAGCATTAAGATTTGAAATAACGCATTCGTCTATTCGTCTTAATAGAGTTTTATAGTCGCACTTCTTTAGTTTTCCGCATTTTAGATATTCGGATTTTACACAACTTAACGCGCCTTTTAGAGCGTCCTCCCACTCGTCCGCCTTGCAAGGTCCTTTCTTTTTCCTCATTAAATTATTCCTTATATTTAGCAGGAGGCATAATGCTCCAATTCGGAAGTTTTTTCTTTATCTCTTTAAGTTGTTCTGTTGAAAGCACGTTTGCGCCTTCGTCGCCTATAAACATTGTGAAATCAAAATCTTCTTTGTTTTGATTTTTTACTTTATTTTCTTTATCTTCCATTTTTTATTCTCCTTATTAGATTATAAGTTTTCAAGCGTTCTAAGGACTTCGTCTTTAACGGCAAATTCCTTTTCTATTACGTTGCGGTAATTGTCAATCTCGTCAAGACATTTATCAAGAATTAGTTTTGCTTTCTCTATCCTCTTCGGGAAAGTTCTGACTCTAACAACGGTGGTAGCCACTACAATTGCTACAAATACTGCAAAAAGTACAGGTCCTACAATATATCCAACAAAGAACCAACTTGCCCCAATAGAATTGGTTATCATAGAGAACACGCAACCTACGATTAAAAATACGATTGCTAGCGTCGACAAAATTATATTACGCTTTGTAAATATAACTTCTTTTGAACGAGCCTCCATAAATTTATCGTGTATGTTTTGCTTAATGGCGTCTCTGTCTTTACCGTCAATTACATCACTCCACAAATCGATGGATAGATTGAAGTTGTTAGGCACTTCATTTTTTATCTCTCTGTCATAATTCTTAACGGCGTCTTGATACCAATCTTTAGTCTTCTGCATTGCGTACTTTTGAACGCCTATGTCTTCTCCCTCGGGATATACTGCCCAACGGAACATTTGCTTGCCGATATTGGAATTTGACTCGTTGAATGTTTTCATATACTGAGCATATTCTTTCTTTGCCGCCTCAACGTCACCGTTGTGCTTCATAATAGTCTCGTAGAATTTTTGTTCATTCCTAAGTTTCAATTCTTCCTTATCGTAGTTGTTTACAAGATCCTCAAGGAGTTTATCTATCCTTGCAATAAAGTCGCTATTGCCGTCTACAACAGGAGCATTCTCAAGTTGTTTAATACGCTTCAAGGCGCTTCTATACCGGCTTGCATTTTGATAAGAAGTCTCTAGTTCGCTCAAATTGGAACAGTGATCGTAAAGCGTTCCACTCGGTATTTCCGCCTTGCTGACAGGAAGAACTTTGATATATTCGCCGTAATTTGCTACGAGTTCATCAGTCATTTCTTTATCGGAATTTATCTCACTGATCCATTTCGCCATCGTACTTTGCATAAAGTTATCCAGTTGAACGTCTCTACCGAACACGCCGTAGATATAAGACTGAATTAAAAGAGCCGTCTCACGCGGCGGATGAATACCGTCGACTGCGCCAAAAAATTCATAAAGCCACGAGCGCGCCGCAGTATGATTGCCTATACGTAAATTGAGAAGACAGAAGAAGAGCGAAGAGTGAGTTGAGTCGTGACGAACGGCTTCGCTAACTGCGTTTTCGCACAATTCCTTATTGTTCTGTACCCAAGCGCTTATTGCTATAAATGCATAACTCAACCAATAGCGCGAAGAAGACATCCAAAGTTCTTCGCTAAGTTCTGAAATTGTAGAATTACGCGCAAGATTGATATTGAAATCTTTGATAAAACCTAAAACCGAACGGCGAGTCTTGATATAACTGTCAAGTTGTTCATTGATTTTCGTTTCAATTGCTATAAGATTTTCGTGAGCGACCTGTTTTTCTTCTCCCTCGATAATCATCTTTCTAAGTTGCGTCATTTTCTGGTCGACGTTTGTTACCGTCGAATCAATTTTCTTGAGCGCGGCGTCCATCCTGTCCGCTTGCGTCTTAACACCGTTTTTAAACGCGCTTTCAGTACTTTTAAGTCTGCCGACTAATTCACTAGTACTTGCCATTTATATCTCCTCCTTCAAAACTTGCATAAGTTCTTCATAAATTGCGTCTTGTTCTTTATAATACTTTCGCCATTGCGCCATATCTTCTAGTCCGTTTTTAAGCATTTTGACTCCATTTTGTATTCGATATTCAAATGCTTTTTTAATTTTCTTTTTTTGATCGGCTTTCATAAAGCCCATCAATACGCCTACGCCAACCGCCAAAATTGCAAAAATTAGCAACGTAACACTTGCTCCTATATTCCATTTAGAAGCAAACCCCACGATAGAGAGAAGTAAGAATAACGCAAATAAAGCAACTGAGCCTATCAACAATCGAATGCAAGTCTTGTGCGATTTATCCTCTTTTATACTCCTCTTTATAAGCGAATCGTAATAACTCAAAAGTTTTGATTGATTTGTTTCAAAACTATTCTCGTCGCCCTTGAGTTGACAGCCGTCAACAATAAGATCGTATTCCTGTTTTTCATTTTTGCGGTACTGAGCAAACCTCTCTACTCCATCTATACAGTCTTGCTGAATAGAATTGAGGCAGAATTTGCGAACTCTGCTATCAGTCTGCATTTTGGAATTGAGCGCCGCGTCAGTCAAAATAAGAGCCATATTATTCTTATTATCACGCTCGGCAATCATCTTGTCGTAAGCCTGCTTAGCGACGTCGGTTCTGCCGTTTGCCTTAACCACAGCCTCTTCATAACTTATCTTATCGACCAATTGCTGCTCGGGATCGTCATAAGTGGAAATAAGTGAATATAGCGAATCTTCTATTCTCTCGGCAAGTCTGTTTTTTAATGAGAAATCGCTTTGGGCGATGGAAAGAAAATACTTCTTTATCATTTCATTCTTCTCTGCAGAAGATACAAGATTAAGCATCTGATCATATTCGACGCATATATGCTTGAGCGCGATATATTCTTTGTCCGTAACAGAGATTATCGTTTGAATATGATTGTCTATGCTTTCGCTTACAAGTCGTTTTGTAGCCGAATTACTGCGAGCCTTTACTATTAACTCTCTCATCTTTTCTCCCACTTCGTTTGCGAAGTCGGGGTCGGAACCCAAAGCGCCGCTCAAAAGTGCCTGAAGAATATAAATAATTTCATCGCCCACGCCATTTGCGTCAACAATTTTGAAATATACCTTATACCATTCCTTCGCCGCATCTATTCTATCGAATCTTAAAGAAGCAAGGAGGAAAAAAAGCGAAGACTTACGCTCATTCATAAGCATACTTCTGCTTATCGCGCGTTGACAAGCGTCCTCCTCATTTGAAGCCCAAAGCATTACTGCCATAGTTGCGTACGCAAGCCAATAGTCGGTATTAGCAACATACATTTTTTCCACAGTTTGACGCGGTATGTCACTCGTCCATAAGTTGGAATCCAATCCAACAACGTAACCTAGCGAAACTTTTCTGAGATCATTGTAAGTGCGATAAAGTGTGTAATATTTCTCAGTGCTGCTAGTAAGATTTTTGGAAGCCGTACTACTTATTTTAAGCAATCTATAACTTTGCGCAAGGTCGTCTATAGTTCGTGAAACATTAGCGGCAATGACTTCTTTCTTAATAGTCTCGTCAGTACTTACTTCCATTCGCGGCGGTACTGCTTTATTCAAAGCCTCTATTATTCCAATAGATTCCACAACGTCGTCTTGACAGCGGTCAACTTCTACGGTCAATCGATTGTTTTCAGCGCGCAAACTATTCGCTCTGTCAACGAGCCTGTTGTATTCCGCTATCAGTTGCTGTTGCCTTTCTACATCGTATTCTGACATATTTTCTCCTTTTACAGTTTTATATAAGCGTTGATAATATCAACTGCAGATTTACTTACTTCTCCGCTTTGGAGATAATCTTTGAATTTTACTTTTTTATTGCCTACGACGACCTTATCACTTGCGTCCATTCCATTTTTGCGAAGATATTTGATTACGCCGTCGGTCTTATCGGTATAATCGCTAAGAGTAAGAAGATACGCTTGCAATATATTGCATTGAACGTGTTTATAGACAACATCAATCTTTTTCGGCTTATCTGCAAAGCGTACAACAGATGGAACCAGCAAATCCTTCACTATCTGAGTTCCTTTGAATTCAGTAATGAACCTAGAGATACTAATCTCGTCGTAAGAACGAACATAACTAAATATCTTCTCTAAGTGCTCTTCGTAACCTTCAATAAGCGCCTCGTAATGTCTTACAAAAAGTTTTCGCGCTTGAGCGGGATTTTCGTCAAGATAAGGATAAAGATATTTTATATAGGTTTCGTCAAATCTTTCCGGGAGAATTTCTAAATATAGTTCTAAACTACGCTTACTAAATGGGAAATCTCCAAACATTGCGAATATTTCCCGCTTATCTTCGTCGCTATCCTTTCCGCTTAGAAATGCTTCAATTTGCCTGTTTGCATCGCTGTATTTACCGGTTTTGGGGGCAAGCATCTTCATAAATTCTTTCTTTAGCGGGTCCCCTCCAAGAAGCATATGTTCGTAATTTTTTATATCTATATTGTTGATTTTGCCTATAAGTACGCTAACGGTAGCAAGCCTGTCTGCGCCATTGCCCTTTATCACCCCCATAAGCAATTCGCTTGCGAGTTTTTTATCTATATTGAAATCAAAGAATGCTATCTTTATCTTTTCGAGGTCGCACTTATCCAAAATAGTTTGCATATTGTAAGAACCCAAATCAGAAATTCCAGTCTTGTATCTAAGATGCTTCAATACCTCATTGGCAACTTCGTTTCCGCCGTTCGTTGCAATAGTAATAAGTCTGTCTATTTCAATATTCAATAAAGGTCTCTTACCGAAATTCTCAAGTATCAATCTTACCGAATCTACGTCTTTTATGTTTATAAGCGCTCCGTTGAGACCTAGCGCCTTCAATGGAATGTCATATCTATTCATAATATCCACGACGGCAAGCGCAATCCCCTCGTCCTCGCATCCCGAAAGATATGAATTCAAGTCGTCCGATACTGCAGGTTTTATATCCAGTTTATCGGCAACGGCGCGAAGATTAACCTGTTTTTGTACTATATCGCCAGTATAACCGTTGAGATAGGAAAGCAAAAGCGCGTTTCCGTCAAGACGGCTTACTTCTCTCATTACTTCGCCTACTTCGTCCATTCTGCCATTGGAAAGCAACATTTGCACAAGTTCGGTGACCGTACGCGTATTGTATAGACTGTGATAATCAATCATATCGAGAACAAAACACTGTCTTGCTCTATCCTTAATTGCTCCAAGGCATTTTGCAAGATAAATCAATAGATTTGCATCCTTTATATCGCAGTATACTTCACGTTCAGTAAGAGTGATAGTTGGATATTTACTCTTTATTTCTCCGCCTACGTTGCGGACGTTTTCCATATGGATATTTCTTTCGTAAGCAGTGCTTTTTGACAAAGCCCCCAACTCCGTGCAAAGAATTGCTATCGGAACTAGTTCTTCTCCGTGAAGTCGCGCAAATTGTTCACGGATAATTCTTGTCGCCACGTCCACGTTGCCAGTAGTGATATTAGAAAGCACCATAGCCATAGCCTCGGAAAGTTCCTCTGCCTTTCTATCCTGCATAATTACGCGTTGCGTTATTATGGTCTGCGATGCGTCTTTTTGCGACTCTTCCTTTTTATCTTTCTTCTTGTTTACAAAATCTCTTGCGTTTTTCAGCCAAGATCTGTCACTCAAACTCATAGGCGCTTGCCTTTGGAAAGTCTTTCTTAATCTAAAAGGAAATTCACTCTCGTTAAGTCCGTTGTGAATAACCTGAATTTTCTTCCCATCTTGGTTGATAAATCTGCCCCAAATATAGTCATTTTTCTCAAGCGTATCAATGGTCGTAGCAATGACAAACATAGTCTGCGCGCTCAGCGAAGCAGCAAAGACGCACGCTTCTGCCGAAGGCGTATCAAAAGGTATAGACTTGGATGGCATAAAGACTTTCAAGCCTGACTTTGTGAGATCGTCATAGAGTTTCTCCGCCGTCTGAGATTCTTGCAAATCGTCGCCGTGGCAAATGAACACATCGCAATTTTCTTGCGTAAGGCTTAGTTCGTAAGTGCGATTGCGCAGTTGTTCAATTTCCGCAGCCATCTTTCGATAGCACGCACTCTCTTCCTCATCGCAAATTTTGGTAATTTCGCGCAGATACGTCGACTGCGTAGCGGGAATACGAGTAATCAAGTGCATTCTTGGAACGAACACTCCTCCATCAAGCACATACTCTATACCATACTCTGAGAGAAATGCGCCCCAGTATGCAAGCAAATTCTGCGGGGCTTGTTCGATTATTGAATTATAAGTCTCCAATGCCTTGTCAAAATGGCGTAGTTTGCGTTCTTGATCAGCCGCATTGATCTGCTCTACTATTTGAGACGGAATTTCCGTCTCTGCTTTCTCGATATTGGAATAACTGTTGCTACAGCATTCGCAAACGTAAACCCCATCGCCGTCCTTTATCAACTTACCGCCGCAAGTGTAACATTTAAGCCAATCTTTCTTAACTCTCATCCAACGCTTCCTTACTAACTCCACTCTGCATATTTTAAATGTATTTTTAGTATATAAGTTTAAGTCTTATACACTATCTACATCTCTCGTGTATACATATCCATTAATTTTAAGTTTAAGGGATATTAATATCTATCGTAATATTGACGCCTATGTTCTTGGGAATTATGAATACTTTTGTACATTTTATTTTTTTCTATGAAGTTCTCATATTCAAAACTTTACATAGATTAGAGTAATAGGTGAAAATTTATATCTATTTACGACGCCTATAAAATTAACAAACGCCATTTTTCCAATATTTATGGAGTTTTTTTTGTCAAATACTTGCTTTTGATACATTATTTTGTTATATTAAGAATAGAAAATGACACCTATTACTCTAATAGGCGTCTTTTTTATTGCGTTATAACAACTTCCCTAATTGGTTCATCATATCGCGTTTATGCTCGATAAGAGAGTGAGCATAACGGTTTAGAGTTATCGTCGGAGACTTGTGTCCTAGTATCTCTGATAATGTTTTTACGTCCATACCACACTCCAATGCTCTTGTTGCAAAAGTATGTCTTAGCGCGTGAAAGCCTCGATGTGGAATATGTAATCTTTCCAACAGTGATGTGAAGCAACGCTGATAAGTCCTTACAGATATTATTCCTTTTTTATTACATATAAAATAATCAAAATTACATTGCTTTTTATACGCTTTTAACAGCGGTATCATCTGCTTTGGAAGCGGTATTTGCCTATTCGAAGATATTGTTTTCGGAACGTCAGTTAATCTACCGAATTCGCCGTTGCTCATTTTCCCATCAAAACACGTCTTAGTTACGGATATAATGCCACCAGTTAAATCCACATCACTCCACTCCAACGCTAACAATTCTCCTATTCTCAATCCGGTATACAAACAAACGACTATTCCTATCATACTTCTTTTTTTACTTTCAAAGACCGCTCTTTCTATTTTCTTTTGTTCATTTGCAGTAAAACATTCTATTTGTTTTTCATTGCTTTTAGGACGTTGGATTTTATCCACAACATTTATTTTTAATAATCCTATATTGTACGCTGTCCGTAGTGAAACCTTAATTACTGTTATAATAGAATTTACGGAATTAGATGACAATCCCCTGCCTGTTCTCTTGTTCCCACTATGTAACATTTCCGTTACAAACTTTTGCAAAGTGATTGAATCCAATTCTGATATTTCTATATTCCCTAACTTAGGAATAATATGTTGATTAATAATTTCAGTATACCGCCTTATTGTTCTTTCCTTTGCTGTAAATTTAACGTAATTTTCAAGCCACTCGCGTAGCCATACTTCATAATTCATTTATGTTCTCCTTTTAATTTTGTTTTTAATTCTATAATAATCGCTAAAATGCCTTACGTTTTAACTTTTCGGTTATTCTATAATTAACTAAATATTAAATAGAAAAATCAATAAAAGCATATTACGAGAATAAAACAATGTGTATTTGCACAATCCACAAAAGACCAATAAAATGCTTAAAAAATCATATAGTTAAAATCAATCACCATTTATTCGGTGAAATTTAAAAAATATTATTTATTAAATACAATATAAATCGGGAATACTCGCCTCGTTCGTGGCGTTCGCAATCAAAGATTGCTCGGCTAAGCGAACTCGCGCCGATGATAACATAAAATATCTCTCTCTTTTCTTTACGCAGTACAATTTCTAAAAATCACCATAAAAATAGGCGGTTACTAAACCGCCTATTTTTATGGTGACTCCATCGGGAATCGAACCCGAGTTACCGCCGTGAAAGGGCGATGTCTTAGCCGCTTGACCATGGAGCCATATTTAATTTACGCTAATACAATATAATATAAATCAAAAATATTGTCAACTGATTTTTTTACAATTCTCAAAAATTATTGATAATTTGTATTATAATAATTTAAATTACCAAACGGCTGTCTTCAAATTAGAAAACAGCCGTTTGAAAATCAAATCAATTTGCCGTATCGAAAGGACTGTCGTATGCGCTCTCAAAGTTGTTGGCTTGCGAATAAGGCTTGCCGTCTATACTGGGCGCAATATGTTTTTCATAATTTATATTTTGATATACGCGCACGTAATCTATATCGAAAGAAGCGCTTTTGTCGTGAGGGAACTGCCCTATCTTCTGACCGTGTGGTCCGTATCCGTCACCTGCGTCGATCTCGTTGGTGAATCTCAAAAATTCCGGTACTCTACAAACTCCGCCTGCGTTGGTTGCCCACGTTGCATATCCATCTATAAAGAATACGTAACACTCCGGCGTCCACAATAGAGAAAAAGTATGGAAGTTGCCGTCATAAAGATTTTGCTCAAGTTTGACGATTTGATCGTCGACTTTACCGCTTTTGCCGTAACCGTTCCAAAGCAACGCGTGACCCATTCTCGAAATCTTGTCGTTGTTATATCTGAAAGCCGACTCGTATATATCAATTTCCGTGCCGTCAAGACCGTCGTTGCCGATTTCTCTCATTTCGTTGCCTTGCAACCAAAATGCCGACCACATTCCGTCGACGTCGGGAAATCTTACGCTTGCTTCGTAATAGCCGAATGCTTGCGCCCATATTATATTGCTGTCGTACGCTCTACCGCCATTGCCGTCTGACTTTACAACTTCGGCTCTCGTCTCAAACCCGCCTGTAAAACGTCCGTTGGTATGTCCATAACTTTTGCATACTTCACATTTATGATTAGAATCGTATTCCGCATTGACTTTGACTACGCCGTCAACGACCGATACCATTTCGCTGCACCAATAGTTGGCGTATTCGGGGTGATTTTTCTTTTGACTAGCCCAACGAATATCGTGCCGTGAAGTTGTCCAAATTTGAGGATTAAGTCCGCGGTTTTCATTGTAAACCACGTCAAAATTATCTATAAGAGTTGCATACCACCCTTCTGAGTTACTCTTCTTTTCTCCGTCTGCGTAAAGATAAGTATCAGTAGTCAAACTGCTCAAATCTATAAAGTCTTCTACCTTGAGTTTTGTCAAATCGACTTCTTCGGGCAATTTACCCATTCTGTACAGCGCGATCTTTTCCCATCCGTTAAGCGTAAATTTGTCGTATCCGCTACAGCCCGAGAATAATATAGCAACCGTAACTGTAATAACAGTTATGAGTACCAAAGCCGCGTATTTCTTTTTCATATAATCCCCCACTGAAAAATAATATCAAAAATATTATAGCAGATAAAAAGATCTATTTCAATACCTACTGACAAAGAAATTTATAAAGCGCTTCGCAGCCGCTCTTTATATCCTCATACGTTTTGTCAAAATCGCCTGTATACCAAGGGTCCGCGACGTCTCTGTCGGATCCTACGTACTCAAGCATAGAATGTATCTTACCATTGGGATCCGCGCCGAAAATTTTGAGCATATTGACAAGATTATAACTATCCATACCTATGAATATATCGTAATTGTCATAATCTTCTCTCGTCAATCTCACTGCGCGCTTTCCCGCGCAACTTATGCCGTATTGCGACAACTTGCGTATTGTGCCATAATGCACAGGGTTGCCGATTTCCTCGTTGCTCGTAGCGCAAGACTTGATTAAAAAATCTTGTTCGCGCCCATTACTTTTGACAATATCTTTGAAGACAAATTCCGCCATAGGCGAACGGCATATATTGCCGTGACATACAAACATTATTTTATACATATATCTACCTTTTTAAATATATTCGACGCTTTCAAGATACAGACCTTGCGGGTCAAGCGTCTTCCCTGTTCCCACGTGTCTTTTTGACTCGATGATTTTGGATATTTCCTCAGGCGCAATTCTACCTCTACCCACGTCGACAAGCGTACCTGCAATAATACGAACCATATTATGCAAAAATCCATTGCCGGTCACTCTTATATAAATCTCGTCGCCCAATTGCTCTACTGTCAAAGCATAGATAGTGCGCACAGTATTTTCCTTTTCGTCATTGGCAAGCATAAAGGCTCTAAAATCGTGCTCGCCCACAAAAAACTTGCAAGCCTCCTGCATTCTGGAAATATCCAAGTCGTAAAAGCATATATGAAAATACTTACGCTTAAGCGGACTATGAATTTTGCATAGACATATTTTATAAAGATAAGTCTTGCGTTTAGCGCCAAATTGAGCGTGAAATTCATCACTTACCTTCTCGCAGGAAGTGACGGCTATATCCTTGGGTAAAAGCGTATTGATACTGTATCCAAAACTCGACGTCTTGATCTCGCTATCTACGTCAAAGTGCGCGACTTGGGCTATTGCGTGCACTCCCGCGTCAGTACGTCCGCTGGGGTGCACCGTGACTTTCTGTTGAAAACGAGTGGAAAGCGCTTCTTCAAGTTTTTGCTGAACTGTAGGCAAGTTATTTTGTCTTTGAAAGCCGTAATAATCGCTGCCGTCGTAGCACACCGTCAATTTATATCTTGCCATACTCAACCTGATATACTAGTGATAAGATTATATACGAAAATATCCAGTCCCTGTACTTCAAACCCGCCGAGGTCTGGAGATGGAACCATTGCGCCAATGTAATACTTGTCAAGGAAAATCAATACGATAAGCGCCACAAATACAAAAAACGATATCAAGTCGGTTGCCTTCAACTTAAAGACTTTCATTTTGGTACGCTTGTTGGAAGCGTTGTAACATCTTGCGTCCAACGCGTCGGCAAGTTCGTCGGCGCGCCTAAATGCGCTGACAAATAGCGGTATTAGCACAGGCAACATAGCCTTGATTTTTTTAAAGAAATTGCCGCTGTCGAGATTTGCTCCTCTAGCCTTTTGCGCCATCATAATCTTGTCAGTCTCTTCCATAAGTCCCGGGATAAAACGAAGCGCTATTGACATAATGATAGCCAAATCGTGCACGGGAATTTTGATATACGTCAAAGGTTTTAAAAGCACTTCCAAAGCGTCGGTGAGTTCTGTCGGCGTGGTAGTAAAAGTCAATATAGAAGATCCCAATACAAGCAAAGAAAATCTTAACGCCATCTTGATTGCAAAATTGATGCCTTGGTCTGTAATGCAGATGACTAATTTGCCGATTTTAAAAGACAAAAGCGCATTGCCCGACGAAGTGAAAAACACGTTGATTATTGCCGTAAAAATCAACAGGAAGAGCAAGCCTTTGATACTCCTCAATACTATTCTATACGGCACGTGAGAGATTGCGATTATTACTGTCAAAAGAGTAAACATACAGAAAAACGCCGTATACGATACGATAAAGAATACCGATACCATATATAACAACGTCACCAATATCTTAATTCTTGCGTCGATACTGTGAATGAAAGATTTGATGGGATAATACTGTCCAAAAGAGATATCTCTCACTCTTTATCCTCCTTGTCCTTACTCTTTGACATTGCGTCTTTTTTTGAAGACTTGTTCTTCTTATCGTTTTTTAATCCAAACTTTTTGTTTGACTTACGCGCCTTATTGCTGTCGTCCGTTTGACTTTGCGGTTTTGCGATAAGCCCCAGCGATTCTCTCTCTTCGGACGTCAGCCACTTTTGAGAAAAATCATACATATCGAATACGCCCGCGTTCTCGTCAATATTAGTAGAATGAACTGCGTTGTATCTTGCTATTATTGCTTTAAGCAAATCTTCCGCGGTGACTATCTCGTCTCCTAGGTCAATTCCGCGTTCGCGCAAAGAATTGACTACCTTGACTGCTCTTGGAATATCCAGTCCCATTTCTTGCAAATGCTCCGAGTGCTTAAAAAGTTGTTGCATAGGCTCGTCATAGACTATATGCGAATCGTTGAAGACGACTATTCTGTTGGCAAAACGAGTGATCTCGTCAATATCGTGGGATATCACAACTATCGTAGGCGAACAGTGCGTCTTGAGATACTTTATAAGATTGAGAATTTGCTCCTTACCGAATGGGTCAAGACCTGCCGTCGGCTCGTCGAGTATGAGCATCTTTGGTTGCATTGCAATAATTCCCGCAATGGCAACTCTGCGTTTTTGACCGCCTGAAAGTTCAAACGGCGCTCTGTCTTTTACAGCCTCGTAATCAAGTCCCACGATCTCTATTGCGTGTTTTACTCTCTTTGCGACCTCGTCGGCGCTGAGCCCTAAGTTCTTAGGTCCAAAAGCCACGTCCTTTTCTACCGTGTCGGCAAAAAGTTGATATTCCGGATATTGAAATACCATTCCCACGCCGCTTCTCAAAGCCCGCAAATCCACTTTGGGTCTTTTGGCAGGAGTGAGTTTTAAATCAAATATCTCAATCTCGCCCTCCTGCGGCTTGATTAGTCCGTTGATATGCTGAATGAAAGTTGATTTTCCGCTTCCGGTATGACCTATGATACCAAGAAAATCTCCTTCGTTGATCTGCAAATTTATATTGTCAAGCGCTTTTTTTTCGTAAGGCGTCTTGGCGCTGTAAGTAAACGTAAGATTCTTTATAATAACCGGCATAATCTCTCCACAAGTTCCTCTTGGTTTACTATTCCCTCGCCCACGTCTAAGCCTGCTTTTTGCAAAGATATAGCCATTTGCGTCTCCCAAGGCACTGCAAGTTTGATTGCCTTGAGTTCTTCATAATTTTTGAATACTTCTCTGGGCGTTCCGTCAAAAGCAACTCGTCCTCCGTTCATTACGATAAGCCTGTCCGCTCCCAAAGCCTCTTCCATAAAATGCGTGATATGGATTACGGTGATGCCGTCTTGCTTATTGAGTTCGTGCGCGACTTTGAGCACTTCGCTTCGCCCCTGCGGGTCGAGCATTGCCGTAGACTCGTCAAGCACCAAAATTTTTGGCTTTATGGCAAGCACGCCTGCGATAGCCAAGCGCTGTTTTTGTCCTCCGCTCATCTTGAAGGGAGTACGTTTGCGGTATTCTAACATTCCCACTTTTGACAGCGCCCATTCTACTCTGCGAATAATTTCCTCTCGCTCAACGCCGAGGTTTTCCGGACCGAACGCCACGTCGTCTTCTACAATGGACGCAATCATCTGATTGTCGGGATTTTGAAAGACCATACCGACGTTCTTTCTTATCTCGTAAATTTTGTTTGGGTCGAGAGTGGAGTTGCCAAAAATCTTGACTTCTCCGCTCGAAGGCAACAAAAGCCCATTGAGCAACTTGGCAAGCGTACTCTTTCCGCTGCCGTTGTGTCCGACAAGCGCGACGAAAGTGCCTTCTTCTATATGCAACGAAAGTCCTTTGACTGCGTCGATACGGTGAGTATCGTTGATATTATAAGAATATGTAACGTTGTCTAATAAAACAGCCATTTACTTTCATCTCGCCTTAAAATATTTTGTATATTATACCATAAAAAATAAGAGATTACAAATATATGTCGGCTATATGTCGGCATTTTTTTACAACGCTAAAGAATATGGCAAAAACCATTTTGTATAATGAAAATTTCGTAAAAACTATTGACTTGAATATATATAAGTATTATAATTATTTAGGTTTAAATTAAACAATCATATTCCTAACGGAGGTAAAAATTTAATGAGTAAGAAAATGACAATCGACGGTAATACCGCGGCCGCTCACGTCGCTTACGCGATGAGTGAAGTTGCTGCAATTTACCCAATCACCCCTTCTTCTCCTATGGCAGAAAACTGTGACGAATGGGCTACTGCCGGAAGAAAAAATATCTTTGGACAAGTACTTAAACTTGCGGAAATGCAATCTGAGGCAGGCGCGGCAGGCGCCGTTCACGGCTCGCTTATGGCAGGCGCTTTGACGACTACTTTTACGGCAAGCCAAGGTCTCCTCTTGATGATTCCAAATATGTATAAAATCGCCGGCGAGTTGACGCCTTGCGTATTCCACGTGAGCGCAAGAGCGCTGGCTTATCACGCGCTCAATATTTTTGGCGACCATTCCGACGTAATGGCTTGCCGTCAGACTGGCTTTGCAATGCTCTGCTCCAACTCCGTACAGGAAGTAATGGACCTTGCGCTTGTATCGCACC
The DNA here is from genome assembly GCA_029060025.1 of Clostridia bacterium. GTDB lineage: Bacteria > Bacillota > Clostridia > Christensenellales > UBA3700 > RACS-045. The sequence goes on from JAIDUV010000030.1 coordinate 15,846, forward strand.
TTGCTACGCTCAAAGCCAAAGTTCCGTTTATTCACTTCTTTGACGGATTCAGAACTTCTCACGAAGTATCTAAAATAGAAGTAATAGATTATGCAGATATTAAGAACACTGTCGACAAGAAGTATATGCCTTATATCGACGAGTTCCGCAAGCGTTCGCTCAACCCTGAGCACCCTGTACAAAAAGGTACGGCTCAAAACCCAGACATCTATTTCCAAAACCGCGAGGCTTGCAACAGTTATTACAACGCTGTTCCGCAAATCGTCGAAGAGGCTATGGAAGACGTGAAGGCTATCACCGGTCGCGAATATAAGCCTTATCAATATTATGGCGCAAGCGACGCAGAGTCTATTATCGTGATTATGGGAAGCGGCGCAGACGCAGTAAGCGAAACAGTCGACTATCTCAACGCAAGAGGCGGCAAGTACGGCGTACTCAAAGTCAGACTTTACCGTCCATTCTCCGCTAAGATGTTTGCAGACGCAATACCTGCAAGCGTAAAGAGAATTGCAGTTCTCGACAGAGTAAAAGAAAGCGGTAGCGCAGGCGAACCTCTCTACCTCGACGTAATCACTTCTCTCCACGAGACTGGCAGAAAAGATATTGTCGTAACCGGCGGAAGATACGGTCTTGGAAGCAAGGAATTTACTCCTTCTATGGTCAACGCTATCTATAAGAATATGGAGAGCAAGGACGCTAAGAACCACTTCACCGTAGGTATCGTAGACGACGTCACCGGCACTTCTATCGACGTAAACGAGACTATCGACGCTTCGGCAAAGGGCGCTATCTCCTGCAAGTTCTACGGACTTGGCTCGGACGGCACTGTAGGAAGCAACAAAAACTCTATCAAGATCATCGGCGACTATACGGAAAAATATGCTCAAGCATATTTTGCTTACGACTCCAAGAAGTCTGGCGGTATCACGGTATCTCACTTGAGATTCGGCGACACCCCGATAAGAAGTTCTTACCTCATCGACCAAGCAGACTTCGTGGCTTGCCACAATCCGTCTTACGTCGTAAAATACGATATGATTTCCGACCTCAAGGACGGCGGCATATTCTTGCTCAACTCGCCTTGGAGTATTGCAGAAATGGAAAAACAACTCCCTGCAAGTATGAAGAATATGATTGCAAAGAAACATATCAAGTTCTATAACATCGACGCAATCAAGGTAGTGTCAGAAATTGGACTTGGCAACCGTATATCCACGACAATGCAGGCTTGCTTCTTTAAACTTGCCAACGTAATTGATTATGCAGAAGCAGACAAGCATATGAAAGAATTTGTCGTAAAATCCTTCTCTAAGAAGGGCGAGAAGATCGTCAATATGAACTTCGCCGCAATCGACAACGCTATCGCAAATATTCAAGAAGTAAACTACCCCGAGTCTTGGGCAACCACGACTGACGGCGCTGTGACAAAACCTGTCACCAAAGACGCTTACTTCACCAACATCATTGCTCCGATACTCGCGCAAGAAGGACAAAAACTCCCTGTATCGGCATTTATGGATCACGCAGACGGCACCGTGCCAACCGGTACGACCAAGTACGAAAAGAGAGGTATCGCAGTCAAAGTTCCGGTATGGATAAAGGAAAACTGCTTGCAATGTAACCAATGCTCTTTCGTATGTCCGCACGCTTGTATTATCCCTGTTGCTCAAAAGGCTGAAGCGCTTGAGAAGGCTCCAAAGACTTTTGAGACCGTGCCTATGAAGAATCCAAAGGCAAAAGAATACAACTTCAGAATTCAAGTATCCCCGCTCGACTGTTCGGGTTGCGGCAACTGCGCAAATATCTGTCCCGCTAAGCAAAAGGCTTTGGTTATGACTCCTCTTGCAGACGTACTTGCAACCGGTCAGGCAAAGAACTGGGAATTTGCAGACAAACTTGACGAGAGCGACGTGCCAATCGCAAGAGACAGCGTAATAGGAAGTCAGTTCAACCGCTCGCTCTTTGAATTCTCCGGCGCTTGCGCAGGTTGTGGAGAGACACCTTATCTCAAGGTAATCACCCAACTTTACGGTGACAGAATGATAGTAGCAAACGCTACCGGTTGCTCCTCTATCTACGGCGGCTCTGCTCCAACTTGCCCATACAGCAAGAATAAGAAGGGCGAAGGACCTGCTTGGGCAAACAGTTTGTTTGAAGACAACGCAGAGTTTGGATTTGGTATGCTCACCGCAACCAACCAACGCAGAGTTAAACTTATGGAAGATATGGAAGCCGTAATGGCTCTCGGCGTAGACGCTGATCTTGCAAGCAAGTTTACCGCTTGGATGGAGACGTATAACGACGCTATCGCAAATAAGGGCGCTAGCCAAGCAATCAAGGACGTAATCGCACAAGCCGCTAAGGCAGAAAAAGACAAAGAAAAGAAAGCCTTGCTTACAAATATCGCAAAGAATACAGACTGCCTCGTCAAGAAGTCGGTATGGGCATTCGGCGGTGACGGCTGGGCTTACGATATAGGTTACGGCGGTCTCGACCACGTACTCGCTCAAGGTCAAAATATCAACGTAGTCGTACTCGACACCGAAGTATACTCCAACACTGGCGGTCAGGCATCAAAGTCTTCTCCAACAGGCGCTGTTGCTAAATTCGCAGCCGGCGGTAAGGTAACCAAGAAGAAAGACCTCGGCAAGATGGCAATGAGTTATGGATACGTATACGTTGCTCAAGTTGCTATGGGCGCAAATATGAATCAATACGTCAAGGCTTTGAAAGAGGCTGAAGAATACGACGGACCGTCACTTATCATCTGCTACGCTCCTTGTATCAACCACGGTATCAATATGTCAAACTCTCAACTTGAAGAAAAGAGAGCCGTCGAAGCAGGATACTGGCAGTTGTATAGATTCAATCCAGCGCTCGCAGAGCAAGGCAAGAATCCGTTTACGCTTGACAGCAAAGAAGCAACCGCCGATTACAAAGAATTCCTCCTCGGCGAAAACAGATATGCTCAACTTGCAAAATCAAAACCGCAAGTCGCAGAAAAACTCTTCGCTATCAACGAAAAGGAAGCAAAAGAGAGATACGCAGGCTACAAGAAGTTGTCAGAATAATAGACAAATCAGCGAATTAAAAAATATCAATAACACAAACAGGGAAGCAAACGCTTCCCTGTTTTTTATCTTATTAGATTTCTCCATTACGCTTCGCTAAATTCGAAATGACATTATATCCTGTCACCTCGACCGTAATCGAGAGTCTTCTATCCACTTGAGATATTTCGACTCCTCTTTGTTCCGCTCAATATGACGTCTTATTGTTGATAAAAAATGTCATACAACATAAGTAAGCATCTATAAAAGTTATTCCTTGAATTTACCTAAACATATATCTTAAATCCACATCCGACGTGAATATATACACTTGGTCTTTGAGATAAATGACATAGGCCTGCTTAAAACGCTTATTGACGGTGTAAGTCGCGCTGTATACAGCGTAATTACCGCTTATGAACTTAGATCCGCCGCTGAGAATTGCGTAATATCTGCCGTCCATACTCGTGACGTTGCCTTTGAGTAATACGGTCACTTCGACTGTTACGTCATCTTTGACGTAATATTCTCTATATGCGCTCTCGTCTTGCGTGACCTCAGTCTCAACGATAGCCCAATCGTCTTTATAATCGTAAATAAGATCTATGCCTAAATCCTTGATAGTTTTATCTATACCGTCAAAGGATATATTATTGTCAAGCGTAAATTTCCAACTGTTGCGATAGTCGATTATGCCGGCGCCTATATTAGAGCCGCCTATATTAGAGCCGTCATCCGGCGTCGGCGCATTTGTAGATCCACCGAATATTGACGAAGAAATTAGTATCACAACAATTGCGATTACGACAACTGAGCAAGCAAAAGAAGTCCAAGCAACGCGATTTCTGCGCCTTGCTTTCTTGGCTTTTTCTTCTTGCTTAGCCCACTCTCCGCCAAGCGCCTTTTTGCCTTCTATCTTTTGCAATAAGACGTCTTTGTCGGGAGTATTCAATTCCTCAAAAGCCTTGATTAAGTTGTCCTTTTGTTTTTTCTTCATCATTCCTCTTATTTTAATACACTTTTTTTTGCCATTTTGTATCACTTGCGTTTTATTTTGCTACAAATAATTTTTTAGTTTGCTAATTGCCTTCTTATACAGTCTCTCCACGCTGCCTAGCGATTTGCCTGTCTTCTGCGCTATTTCTCTAAATGTCATATCCATATAGAACTTACAATATATTACGCTGTACTCCTCGTCGTCAAGAAGTTTCAATCCCTCCCGCACTGCAATGGAAGTCACCTTGTCGTCTATACTCTGCCTTGTGGCAAGAATATTTTCATTGAGCGGAGCAATAGGACGGCGTTTCTCCCCCCGCGTCATATTGAGATATTTGTTTTTGATAGTTTTGCAAAGATAATTAAACGCGCTATGCCCTTGCTTATAATGACTTGCTATATACTCGATATTGGCAAAAACTTCTGCCACCAAGTCTTCCGCCGTCATTGAATGACGACAGTATCTAAAGGCTACGCAATAAAGTCCTTTATAAGTGAGTTCAAAAAGAGCGGCAATACTTTGCGTATTGCCTTGACTAATTTCCAGCATATATTTCTCGGCTGTCTTGTCAAGATCCCTACCCACTTCCTTCATATATTGAGCGTAACACATACCGCGACGAATTGTCAACCTTGAGTTTTATAAAAAAATTTTTAATCAAAGTGATACAAAAGTTGTTTTGCGGTGTAGTATTAGACGAAATAAGAAAACGGAGGAAAATGTATGAGAAAAAAACACATTGTTTTCATACTTATTTTGATAATTATTACCTCAATAACTCTATGCGCCTTTACGGCTTGCGCGTCGGGTCCCAAAAACGACGATAACGGCGGATGGGTTTGGGGTCCTCCCATTGCCGGCACTCCCGGTGACGACGACGGTCCCGCATTTTATCCGGGGGACTCGTCCGACTCAACGCACGAGCCAGACTTCGACGATACAAAAGTTAAAGAAAATCCTGTAATCTCAACTCAAACGCAAAACGATCTATACTTTTCAGTAGATACTAATACCGCAGGATATACCCAACTTAAAAATCTTATCCTCAACGAACGCTACTACGGCTCTTTGGCAAACTATGTCAAAATAGATCAAATGCTCAATTATTTCCATTACGACTATTCTACGCCGCAAGATGACGAGTTGCTTGCTATTAACGCGTCTATGTTTGATAGTCCGTATAATAGCCAAAAGAAACTCCTTCGTATAGGACTTACTTCAAAAGAAGTGGAACTGTCAAGCGCTCAAAACAATATCGTATTGCTTTTAGACGTATCGGGATCTATGAGCGGCGCAAACAAAATCGAACTTATGAAAAAGGCAATGATACAAATGGTGGAAAACCTAAACTCCGACGACAAAATATCCATCGTAACTTACAGTGACAGAACTAAGGTAATAATCGACGGAATGACTATTGGCGAAAACTTAAACGATATAAAGCGTAAAATAAACGATCTAAACGCCAATGGCGGAACCAACGGCGAAGGCGGAATTCAAAAAGCCTATGAAGTGGCAAAAAATCATTTCATCGATGACGGCAACAACCGTATTATCCTTGCCACCGACGGTGATTTCAATATAGGAATCAGCAATCCCGGCGAACTCAAAGAATTTATCTCTACAAAGCGAAACGACGGAATATACCTCACCTGCATAGGTCTTGGCTATAACAGTGACTACTCCACCGCCACTATGGAAGCGCTTTCAAAGAGCGGCAACGGCTATTGGGGATATATCCACGATATGGACGACGCCAAGAAGTTGCTCGTCGACGACCTTGCCTCAACGATTATCACAATCGCAAAGGACGTCAAGGCAAAGATAGTATTCAATGCCGACACTGTCAAAAACTTTAGACTTTTAGGATATGAAAACAACGTCATTTCCAATGACGACTATGAAGACAACAGGACGGATGCAGGCGAAATAGGCACGGGATTTACTCTTTCGCTATGCTTTGAAATTCAACTAAACGACGGCGTAGACCTCTCGCAAGACCTTGATATTGCCAACGTCAACGTTAGATATAAAGATGCAAAATCTACCCCTGAAGACATATCAAGCGAGTTGGATTTGCCAATTGACAGCAGATGCTACACTACCGCTCCGACGCAAGACGACAAATTTGTGGCAAGCGTAGTGGAATTTGCGCTCATACTTCTCGACTCGAGATATAAGGCTGATGCAAATCTCAACAACGTAATTGCAAGATTGCAATCTATGGAGTTTGACGACGAGTCCAAAACTCAATTTGCAGAAGTAGTCACTACCTACAAAAACAATTTGAACAACTCCAACTTGCGATAATTTTTTCCAATCAACACCTAAAACCTTAATTGCATCTTTATATCTTAAATAAAAGACAACCGTCATAAATATGGCGGTTGTCTTTATTTTTTATAATAATTCTATTGGCTCTTCTTTGTATCGTCATTCTGATCCGGCTGACAATTCAATTTCTCAAGAATTTTACTCTTGCCGAATATAATTCTTTCCAGCCAAGTTGTGAATCTTTTCAACAACTTTCCAAACAACAACTCATATAAGTAATCAATTAGTACTGCTATGGCAAATGCCAATATAGCGTTGGGAATAAGCAACAATAGTTTTGCCCATATCGGTCCAACCGCATTTACAAAATACGCGGTATAAGGAGAGAACAAAGGATTTTTTGTATGCAACAGATATACGCCAAAAGTATGCCCTGCAACCAAACTTATAAACTTCGACGGCTTTTGGCTTGACACCGGTTTTGCTGACACAAACGCCATAAAGAAACAAATAGATTGTAGAAAAACCAAAGGATTATTATATCCGTAAAAATGCCAAGCGTACTGCCCCTGTTCAAACCAAATCAACAAAGCAACTATTGAGTAATTTACAATTGTAAATAAAAGATAAAGACCAAGCCAAAACGCGGGCTTTCTTTTCTTCATTTCGTTGCATTTGAGTTTTAATATTCTTCCGTAAAGATAAGGTACTGCCGCCCACATAACTGAATATCCGCTGTTTGTTCCCATAATAGGACGAATATAGTCTGCAACAAATCCAATCACGCAGAAAAAGAATACGCTAATAAATATAAAATACTTCACAGCCTTTTTGTCAACGATAAGTTTTGCAAGCGCATTAAGAGCGGGAGCAATAAGACAGAGCAAAATGTATACCAGTACAAACCAATACTCCCCGATTGCACTCACGCAAAATTTAAAGCCATCCCAAAAACTCTCAAACGACAACAATTTGAATGCCATTGCAAGCAATACGGCTATTATCCAATATACGTAAACTTTGATAAACAACAAAAAAAGTTTTTGTGGCTTTAATTTGATTGAAAACCAGCCTGATATCAAAAAGAAAATATTGACGCCGATAATGACAAAACCGTCCACAAGCGCAGACCACATATACGAAGTCTTTAACGACAAGTCCATTCCTGTCTGCACATCCATAAATCCCATATCGTAAATAATGATATGGTGAATGACAATAAAAAACATTGCCATTACTCTCAGCAGATCAAACAAAACGTTTCTTGCCGCTTTATTCTCACTGCCGCCGCCAATGGTTTTTTCTTGCAAAGGAAGCGGTTCATCCCGCCTACTTTGGCTTATTTTCCCATTTTCTTCTTCCACTTTTTTCTCCCACAATATCTAATCTATCCTTGATCGAAAGCCAAGGTTTTATATCCCAAGCGCCTGCATTCGCAGGTGACGTAGACGGCAAATAATTAAAAGTCAAATGCGGATACGCTTTTTTTGCCGTATCATATGATTTCCGTCCATTGCAAAAAATACCTTTTATATCAGCAATATTCAGCACTTGCTCTATGTCGTTGGGCACTATGTCAGTTATATCACTGTCAAGAGACCCCTTCCTTTTGCAAGAATAAATGATATCCATCAACGCAATATTATTGTCGAGTAGCCACTGCCTTTTTCCCGCAATATCGTCGGGTACAGGCGAACCTACAACTTGCGCTATGGTATTCCAAAACCTGTTGCGCGGGTGCATATAATAAAATCCCATCTCAAGTGATTTTACCGACGCCATAGAACCGAGTATAAGCACACGACTGTCTTTATCATAGATTGGTTCAAAAGAATATATCTTCATACCAAATTACGTTATTTACTGATAAAAATCTTTGTGCACGGCGCTTGTCCTCCAAGCACTTCGGATATGCTAAAACGAGGATTTGCAATATAGACCTCAGTTCCGTTTTTCAATGGCTCTTTGATATACTCGAGTTTTGCAACCGCTCCGTTTGCCCCCACTCTTGACGAGCCTATGCACTTGCTTTGCGCGTCGCATACCGCGTCGATAACTTCATAACTGTCTTTGCCTGTGATATTTCTTATAAGGGTCTTTTCATCTGTAGGGTCAGAATAGATGCCAAGCGTCGAAGTATATATGAGCAAAGTCTTGCACTTGACAAGGCAAGCAATCTGCGACGCAGTCTCGTCATTGTCCATACAATGTACGACGTCCTTTCTGCTTTTGGCAAGTTCTTGCAACTCGACTTTGTCTATCTCTTCTGAAGAGAGCGGGTCGTTGTAATTTATGATTGGTATTGCCCCCTGTGCAGGACATCTCAAAAGCAATTTTTTGAGATTTTCTTTTTTTGCGGGGTCGTTGAAATGCCTATGCTCCACAAGTATCTGCCTTACGGAATACTTGGGATCTATATATTGGCGGTAGTTATTCATAAGAATAGTTTGTCCCTGCGCGGCATAATCTACTTTAACCTCGCTGTAATCGCCGTCAATCTCACGACCGTTGCGTCTTATATAATCTATTCTGCCGATTTCCGTTGCTCCGCTCGACACCCAAATATATCCCGATTTGAGTTCTCTGCTTATTCTTGCAATAGCATTATAATCTATATCTCCCCACGCCTTATTTACTAGCGCCATAGATCCGACTTTTCCCACAAGTTCTACGTCAAATTTCATATTAACCTCTTCTGTTTATCCTATACTTAAATATAATTTTTATGCTGCGCTAAATCCTATCAAATCGCAAGCATATTGCTTTATGCAAATCAATACTACTTGACCCGACTCTATGATTTCTCCGCTCTCTATCTCGCCGATAGGCGTACCTGTAGTGGTATTCTTATCCGAGTTTTCGTCCGCAATTAGATTTATCACACCGTTTTCGTCAATCTGCACGGTTACGGTGCCGTCCTCGTCAGTGCGATATACCTGCGCAAAGCCGTTGTAATCGTTGTCCGGCACAAGATCCGTATACGTATCAAGTCTCTCAAGCACTTCGGGAGTCGGATGTCCGTAATCATTGCCTGCTCCGCAAGATATAATAGCATATTCGCAATCGACTTTGTTGAGGAAGTCCATCATAGTAGACGACTTTGAGCCGTGGTGTCCCACCTTGAGCACGTCTGCATCAACGTTGTCAAAATACCCTTTGCCCATCAAATACGTCTCAGATTTTTCATTGGAATCACCTGTCAAAACAATAGTTCTGTCAGCGTATTCAAGTAGACAGGTTGGTGACACGGCATTTTTATTTTCGGCTGTAGAGCCTTTTTTTATAGACGGATAGTCTTCTTTGTCAAAGGAATAGCACTTCATAAGCCAATTCTCACCGCTTATCTCATAAGCCCCGACGTTGTAATTTATTTCGGCTTGTTTCGTTATGCCGTCTTCGACGTAAGTTTCGCTTACCGCTGCATTGTAAGCATTTTTCCACGTAGCGCTGGTTTCTATATCTGCAACAGGCAAATAGAAACTCTTGATTTGATAGTTATCTACGAGTTTTTTAGTCTCTCTTATATGGTCGTAGTCGGTATGCGTAAGGAAGAGATAATCTATCGTAGTTATCTCCAACTCCTTCAAGGCTCCGTCGATGACGTTCCAAGGCGAAGTCGTGCCCAACTCGCTACCAATATCCATTACCATTACTTGACCGTCGGGGAAAAGCAAAAGTATGCAATCTCCCTGTCCAATGTCGAGCACACGCATTTCCATAATATCACCTTGCAATTGCGCAACTCCGCTCGGCACAGGCTTGTTAGATACGTTTCCACTCGACGTACTTCCACTGGGCGAATCTCCAGACGGCAAATCTTCTTCCGTGAAAAAATTCTTGACAAAATCTATTATATCCTTCCACATTCCTCTGATACTTATCAATATTATTGCTATTATCAGAATAACGACCAAGATTACCGTCAAAATGGCGATAATCTTTTTAGTGTCCGAACTTTTCTTCTTTGATTTTAAAGGCTTTCTTTTAGCCATAAAAACTCCTTTGACAAATCAATCTTCGTCAGAAAAATACTCCAACATCTTTTTCTTTTTAGGCGGTTTATTATCGCCGTGCTTAATAAATACCGTCGTCAACAAGGCAAGACCTATGAATATAGACGCGTAGATAAACACCGTACTTTGGTTTATCTTGTCCATAAATATACCTGCAAACGCCGGAGTGATTGCTTGCGCCGACATAGAAAACGCATAATAGTATCCGGTATATTTGCCGACGGTGCTACCTCTTGACAACTCCGTGACCATAGGCAAAGTATTGACGTTGACGCACACCATACCGAATCCCGCAAGCAAGAAACACAGCGGGAAAAGATATTTTACGCCTGCCGTATTTGCGCTCATAAAGAAACACGGAATAAACGCAAGCGCCGCCACAACAACGCCTATGATAATCGTCTTTTTTCTGCCAAGTTTGTTGGCGAGCAACGCAACCGGCAACAACGCTATTGCGCCGCCTGCTCCGTTGAGAATAGATATTGTTCCTACGTAGCCTTGCTCAAACAACAACGTCTGCGTTGCGTACGTCGAAAGGTGTGACTTGACGGCGTTGTATCCCATAAACCACAAAAATACCGTCATCAAAATTAAAAAGAGAGAAACAAGTTTTGCCTTTGGCAACTTATCCGTGCCTTCCGCCTCTTCCTCATCAACGACGTTGTATTTTTGCTCTTCCTCTTCCCTCAATTGAACGAATTTTTTTTCTTTGACAGTGAGCATAAAGGCAAGAAGTATCAACAACAATACCGTAGCAGTTGCGACAAACAACCAAATATAATTTTTTGTCTCTTTGTTGGCAAAGATTTTATAAAGCACTATTGCAACGAGTCCGCCTGCCCCGCCCATAAACGTAATCAAAGCATTTGCTTGAGATCTCAACGGCTTTGGTGTGATGTCAGGCATAAGCGATACTGCAGGCGAGCGGTAAGACGACATCGCAACCAACAGCAACAGCAACGCTATGATAAACATAACGAGTATCCACACGTTGTCTTTTGCGACCTGCCCAGCCATTGCAATTTGAGCCTGCTTGATAGCAGAAAGAATTGCAGTGTCTTTCGTAGCCATAAGATCGACGTAACTCGTATCAAGACTCAAACCTGCTCCCGCAATAGCGTCGGCAAGAGAGGGATTATATTCTATTAGTTTTGCAGTATCGGCGTAGCCGGCAGCCATAATCTTTTGAAACTCCAAAAGTTCGAATATCGACAAAATAATCAAAGCCGCCGCGGCTGCAATAGAGCCCCAGAAAATAAACTTGGTGCGTCTGCCCATCCTTGCATTGACCGACTTGTCAGAAATAGAACCAAACAACGGCAACAAAAAGATTGCCAAAAGATTGTCAAGTCCCATAATCAAGCCGTACTGCCAAGAATTGAGACCAAAGCGCGTGTTGAGAATGAGCGGCATTATGTAATCGTATACTTCCCAAAAACACATTATGCCAAAGAAAGCAAATCCCACAAGAATAGTTCTCTTATAGTCCAATCTCAAAACATCATTTTTTTGCGCAGCATTTTTTTCTTTTCCCATAATCTTCCTACGTCTCAAAGTTTATTTATATGAGTATATCATATACCATACTCATCTGTCCATTACTTTTTACTTTGCCATTAGCATACTCATCTGAACTAAATTATGATCAAATCTAAGATACGCTCTTTATATTATACAGTCTTATTTCAAAAGGTTGCAGCGAAATCTCAAATTTATCTCCGCTTGCAACAGTCGAAACTTCTCCTTTAATGGGATAGAACTGTGCAATCTCATATCCACTGTCGTCAAAACTAATACCTTTGTGGTCAAACGCATACTTCACCGACTTATCAGAAGAATTGCGAATTGCGAGTATACCTTTGCCGTCGTCAAAGGCATAATATCCGTATACTCCTCCATCTTCGGGAGCATCACCGAAAAATACGCTGTGTTGAATAGTCTCAAAGTTGGCTTCCGCCCATTGCAAAACTTGAGTAGCCGCCTCATATCTCTGTCTATCAAACATTTGCGGCGAAAAATACAACTCAATAAAGCCTGTACCTCTCATCATACACATATAAAGATACGTCTTAAACTGCTCTATATCGTATACCACCGTGGGGTGAGCAGATCCGGGCGTTTGCAAATTACTTGTCATAGGCGGATTGCAATTGCGCTCTGCATAGCACGGCTCGTGATTATAAAGGTTTGCTACAGGGAATTGCAACTGCCTTATCTCAAAGAAATCGCGGTATTTTCCGTCGCGGTAATTTAGGCATTGCGACAGGTTGTCTCCCTTGCCTGCGTACCCCATATCAGCGCAATTGTTGAGCCATATTGCGTCGCACCACTTCAAAAACCAAGGCGAACAATGCGCATAAGACGTTACGTTGAGAAAGACGTCTGGACGCGTCTTGCGTATAGCCTCAAAGCCTTTAGTCCACTCTTCCCAAAGAAAGGTATAGAAATAAAGTCCGTCTCCGACGCCTTTTGGGTGTCCGTGATTTTTTGCCTTGCAAGGCGTAATGGCAAAGCCGTCTATCTTGAAATAACTGACGTTGTATTTATCGCAAAATTCCGCCATCTTTGCGCACAAATCTTTGATATACTTGGGATTGCAAGTACAAATATCGTGAGACTGTACGCACTTGGGATAACCTATGCTCTCAAGCAATTTTGCATACTTATAAGTCTGTTGAGTATATCCGCCGCGCGGACCAAACCAAACGCCAAAAGTTGAATCAAGGTCTTTGGTCAACTTGCTTTCATTAGAAAATTCATTGGGGAACTTATTGCTGTCAAACTCCCAAAATTTTGCGTTCTTGTAATCTATCCAACCGTCGTCGACGACGTAGCAGTCAAGCGGACGCAGTCCCGCTTGTGCAAAGCCGTCTGCGATAGCCTTAAACGACTTCTCTATCTTGTTGCTGTCAATATCCAGCATATTGTCATACCAACTGTTGAACTGCAATCTGAATTTTGCAGGTTGCGCGGCAATCGTCGCAACGTAATCAAAAAAGTCAGCGCGCATAGAGTGAAAATCACACTGTTTTCCGCTGCCGATTACAAAAGGTATCGTGGAGTACGCTCCGTCTTTTGAAATTTCGGCAAAACTTCTGCCTACGTAATACCTGCTGTAAGCAAAGTCGTTCTCAATCCTGTTGTCAGCCACAGGAAACTCTCCGCCAAAGAACATATCTTTGACGTAATAAGGCTGTCCCATAGTCGTAATATACGCAGGTATCATTACTCTCTTTTTTACCTTTGGTATGCTCCACTTAAAGCCAACTTCACTCACGCCAAAACCGTCAAGGTCAATAAAATCTATTACCATCTGCGGATTAGACACTTTTAATTCAAGCGTTTTTCTCAATACTCCCGACTGCTCGTCGGCAACGTATTCTATACGAATATTCCAGTCAATACCGTCGCGCGTAATTGCCAACTCAAGTTGGTTTTCGTCTGCTTTGACGACGTTCATTTGCGTGCTGTCAAAAAACGTCTTCTTGCGCATAATACCGCTTTTTACATAATACGATATTCCGCACTCATAACCCGACTGAATAATTTTATTTCCTGTGATTTTGTTGACAATATACGCCCCAACAATTTTATTGCCGTCGACGTCAATACACTTGATTACCTTTTGCGATTCTACCCTCATTATTCACCCATAACTGTTAAAATATTTTTCAATATATCTATAATAACATAATATGGATTTAATTTCAAGAGGCAAATAATATAATAAATAAAAGGTAATGTCACCTCGAACGTAGTCGAGAGGTCTATATCCGATTATTAAATATGTATAGATTTCTCCACTTCGCTTCGCTATGGTCGTAAGGAACGAAGTGACGGCATAGCGAGCAAGCAGGTGCGTCTCGTACGAGCGTCAATGATAAAAGGCGGGAATAGTCCCGCCTTTGCCTTTACGCTTTGCTCTTACTTCTTGCTTCTCATAGCGCGCTGCTCTTTCATATACTCTTGATACCTGTCAATTTGATCTTCTCTCAGATTGACCATTCTCTTGGCTGTCGCAAACGCTTGTGCGTCATCTACGATAAGTTCAGTTTCCTTCACTCTCATTTTGGTTCCCTCGCTACCTGCGTCTCTTCTTATGTCCTTGAGATACTCGTCTTCCATCTTGAAGAGCGCTACCGTCGTGTCTTTCTTTATCGTAAGTTTAATAAGCGGATTGACTGAAGACTGACCTAAAAGTATAAAGTAAGTCGACTTCTTTTCTTTACACTTGTCTTTTGACAACGCGTATTCTCTAAGGCTGTCAAAGTACTTTTTCTGTTGCTTAGAAAGCAATGCGTACGCTTCATCTAAAGTAAGTCTAGGAGCCTTCTCAACTTTTGGCTTTGCAGGAGCGGCTACTTTAACCTCTTTCTCCACTACCTTCTCAACCACCTTTTCTACAGGCACTTCTACTCGCACTTCCTTTTCGACGATTTTCTCGACTTCTACAGGAACTTCTACCTTGACTTCTTTCTCAACGACTTTTTCCACTTCGACCGGTACCTCTACTATTTTCTCTACAGGCACTTCCACGACTTTTTCCACTATCTTTTCTACAGGAACTTCTTTCTCGATTATTTGCGCCTGCGATTGAGTTGCTGACAACTCCAAGATCTTTTCCATAAGTTTTTCTTGGTTGTGCATCAAGTTTTCTTGCGTCTTCATCATTTGCTTTATAGTCTCGTCGTTGGCATTACTTGCTACGACTTCTTTCTCGACGATCTTTTCGACAGGCTGCTCCGCCATCTTCTTCATAAGCAATTCTTGATTATGCGCGAGATCTTCTTGAGTCTTCATTATTTGTTTTATTACTTCGTCATTGCTCGACGCTTGTTGAGGCAACATCTGTTGCACACCGGGCAACATTGCCGTGACTGTCTCAGAGATAAGTCCTCTCATTTCTTCGACGCTTATGCCAGGTTGCGCATATGCAAATCCGCCCTGTGGCATACCCTGTCCCATATTGCCGCCTGTGCCTGCGTTTCCGCCCATCATACTCATAAACATCATCTGCATATTTTCGTCGCGCTTTCTTGCCTCTTCTTCTCTCCTTCTCTCGTCGGCGTCTGCTTTGTTGCGCTCATACTCGTCTCTCAACTCCTCGGCATATATCAACGACTTGTTGTACTTGCTCTTTGCTATTATCATAAATACGATACTCAACACCGCCAAGCCCATCAATACGCACGCTATTGCCGTCCAGCCTGCCGTTGCAAGTCCCAAGAACGCTCCTGCATAATACGTCTTGTATCTGCTCTCCGCCATTTTCTTATTCTGCTTGCTCTTGGAAAGATATCCTGCGCCCTTGCTTGCAAATATAAGTATCAATATTATAGATATAATGCTTGCTATAATCTGCCATAGCGGTATCTCTTTGAGTTTGGCAAGTATCTCGTCGAGCGTTCCTCCGCCGTTGTTACCGCTGCCTGGATCGTTGCCGCTTGGTCTTTGATTTGGATCGGTTGGGTCATAGTCCGGCGCATTGCCATTCTCGTCTACTATCTTAAACGTACATACTGCTCCAGAGCGAATAAAGTAATTCTCCGTATCACTTACCGTAACTTTAATTTTATACGTACCTTTCTCCGTCTTCGTCTTGTATCCTTCCGTAAACTTCAACTGCGACAATATATCATTATCCGTCACTTCGTCTCCGTTTCTGTCTTTTACTACGTACGTCGGATAATGTACATCACCATCCCATAGGAACTGCGTATCTCCCCATTCTATCGTCAAGATACTCATTCCCGATTTAGGTACGACCACAAAGTACCATTCTCTGCTCACTTCGTCCAACTTATAGTTGGCTCCCAAGTCGCCGTTTATCGTGGCTACTATTTTATACGAGCCCACTTCAGATACTTGACTTGCGCCTATCTCGTTGCCCTCTTCGTCATATATCTTGTATGTAAAGTCATTGGCGTAGTCTATTTCGTCTCCGCTTGCAAGTCCGTCTGCCATTCCGGTTATTACAGGCGCATAGCCGCTCTCGCCGTCCGTAACAAACTCCCAATTATCCCAGTTGGGTATCAAAGTGGACTTGTCTATCGTCCAAGTGATTGTCACGTT
>JAIDUV010000031.1 GCA_029060025.1 Clostridia bacterium
CGATTACTATATCACGCTGGACTTATCTCAATACTTTTCTATCAGAGAATACGACGGCAACAGCGGCAAATTCAAGGCGGACGACGTAACCGACATAATCAAGAATTACGCCGTGTTAAAATTCCACTACGACGAGAACGGGGCGCGGAACAGTACGCAAAGTATATTCGGCTCTATCGAGTGCAACCCGAAATATGACACCAGCGACGAACAAATAGACACCACCTACTGGCAAGAGCGTATGACCTACACGCTGACCGATACAAGCAAGTTAAACGGTGCGGACTTATTCGTTTATAGATACAGCGAAATATACGACGGCTACTTTCTTTCCCTCTCTATGGACGGCAAAAAACTGTTTGCAGATATGCCGCGCGCAAAGGTCAATATAACGCTGGACTTACAGTCGGAGTATTTGGCGGGTAAAGAAATCAAGGTTGTAGGTTTGGACTATAACGCTTTCGACGGGCTGGAAATCGACACTCTGACTATCAAAGGCAATGCACGGACTTTCTACCTATTGGAAAAATCGTTAAACGATACGGCGTTAAAAACATTGAAACATAGTCGCGGCATTGTCTTTGACGGCTTGCAAAACGCTATCAATAACGAGTACAGCGAGGTGCTTATATGAAAAAAATTATAGGTATGGTTATTCTCTACTTGCTGGCGTTCGTCATAATCGTTGCCGCCGTATTTTGCGGGATTCGGTTGTATAAGGAAATCAAGGCTGAAAGTTATATAAACGGCTCAATAGATATAAGCAACCGATTCACGCAAGAAAGTTTTAACTATTCGTCTACAAGCGTGGTATTCTATCACGATTTATACGACGACACCGACACATACGCATTTGAAAAAGATTTGCTCAAAGTCGAGAATTTTGACGGCAAGAAAAAGACTTATCAAGTCGTACTCAATGACTACGTTCTGCTGAATACGGAAATAAACGCCGGCTCTGTATTTGCAACGGTAAATATGGACTTTTACGACACGGACGGGAACGTAGTCAACAGTGCGGTTATGAAATTGTCGGTCAAGTTTTTAAGCAACAAAACAACCCTCACGCTGGCGACGACGGGCAACGAAAACGCAAGTTTTCTTGAACAGTATTTTGCCGACAACGGCATACGGCTACGCATAATCGAAATCTTATAAGGAGCGAACAATGTCAACAACGAAAAAAGTATTAACGGCAATTTTCAGTATTCTCATAATCGGCGCGTTCGCCTTTCTTCTGACTTGGGGCATTATCAATTTTGAAAAGGTCAAGGACGGAATGGCTGGCAACGGTCTGTATACGCAAGAGGACATACAAAAGTCTTACGAGGACGGCTATTCCACCGCGCTCAAAGACAAGGACGAATACGACAAACTAATAAACAGTTACCGCGACACGATAACTACGCAAAACGATTTAATATCGCAGTACACCAGCGAGGCAACCGCGCTAAACAATTCTATCAAAGACTATCAAGCGCAAATAACTACGCTGAACGAACAGCGCACCGCGCTGGAAACGCAAATAGAAACGCTTAACACTATCAAGGCAAGCAACGAAACAACCATTACGGAATTGAACGGGCAAATTGCCGATTTATCTACGCAGATACTAACGCTACAAGGAAACAAGGACGAGAACGAACGGCAAATTGCCGCGCTTACGGAGCAATTAACGAACTTGCAAACGCTGAATACGCAGTTGCAAGAAACTAACGCTCTGAATACGAAAACCATTAACGGGCTGAACGCGCAAATTGCAAGTCTGAATAATCAAATAACCGATTTAACATTGCAAAATCAAAACAATTCGTCGGTGGTCAATGCTCTGAACGTAAAAATTGCGGAATTGCAAAAATCGGTCAGTTACTACGAGCAATACCTTTCTACGCTGGAAAGCGGCGAACAAGTAGTTGCCACATTCGAGTTTGACGGGAGCGTATACAACATTCAAGTAGTAAACAAGCATAGCCTTTTGACGGTTGCAACGCCGCCCTCTACGGCTTACGTTATTTTCAACGGCTGGACGGTTGACGGCGAGCCGATAGACCTTGCCACTTACCGCATAACGGCGAACACGAAAATAGTTGCCGACGTAACGCATAAATACGAGGTCAATTTTACGGTAGACGGCGAAAACTATCACAATGAAATCGTATTGAAAAATGCCAAAGTAACGCCGCCCGCCGCACCTACGAAAAACGGCTATGTGTTCGACGGCTGGACTATTGACGGAAATTCGGTTGTAAATCTTACCACTTACACCGTTACGCAGAACGTAACATTTACGGCAAAATTCACAAAGCAGTATTCCGTTGTATTCAAGTACGAGGACACCACGCTGAAAAACGAAACAGTAAAAAGCGGCAACTATGCAACCGCTCCGACGGCAACAAGCACGGCGTACAAAGTTTTCAACGGCTGGAAAGTAAACGGCGTTGCGGTCAATGTAGGCGAATACCGTATTACGGCAGATACCGTTTTTGTCGCAGATATAACGTACAAGTACGACGTGAAATTTATTGCGGACGGCAAAACACATAATACGCAAATCGTAGAACGCAACGGCAAGCCCACCGTACCCGCCAACCCGACAAAGACTAATTATGTTTTCGTCGGCTGGGCTATCGACGGAACGAACACCGTCAACGTAAGCAATTACACCGTAACTGCGAACGTAACATTTACGGCGATATTCCGCGTTGACAAATTCACGGTTACATTCAAAAACGGCAATACGACGGTAGCAACGCAAGAGGTGCAAAACGGCGGCTATGCAACTATGCCTACGTTCAACAACGATACGTTTGTGGGCTGGACGGTTGACGGAAAAACGGTTGTAAATCTTTCAACCTACAAGATAACCGCGAACACGACTTTCACGGCAAAATTCGGAACTTGGACGCGCTTGGGCGACGATATGCACTATGTATACGGCGACAGCACTATGAACAGCGTTGACATATACGTTAGCGGTCTGAAAGCGGGCGACAAAATCAAGATTACGGCGAACTATATCAAGGCGAATATACGCGACGACGGAAACAACAGTTTTTGGTATAACTCGCCCGACGGAAACGGTTGCTACGGTTTTGAATACGGTTACGACGGGCAATGGCAACAACTGCAATATGAGGGCGACGGCGGCTACGCTGGCGACAAAGAATTGACAAGCCTTGCGCCGTTCTCGTCTACGCTCGGCGTTGTGGAATACGGCGTAAACAATACGTTTACTATCACAATATCGTGCAAGCGCGACGGCGTTCTGACTGTTGAGTGGTCGGACAATGCGGGCTTTTACATTGAGATGATGACAATGTGGGATTTGTATGTTATGAGATAAACAAAAGCAAATTACAACTTAATTATAACGCTTGGGGTAAGCGCAAAAAGCCCCACCAGTAACCGCAATAAAAGACGGTGCGCAACGTAGTTTACGGCGGTGCAAAATAAACCTCATAAGGAGTTAAAAATGGAAAACTTGAACAAGGTAGTCAAGGAAATCAAAATTGTGGCAAAGCCCTCGAAACGCGGCGGCAAAAATCATTTTGTGCGCGTTGAACTCATTAACGGGCGTTCGGCTGATGTGTGGTGTGATAAAGAGGTCGTCGAACTTATACAGACTTGCACCGAATTGGGCGTTGAGCCTTTCAAGAGTTTTACGCTCGAAAAACGTACCAGCGAAAAGAACGGAGCGGAATATATCGCGGTTGTGCTTAAAATGTTCAACGACGACGAATATTTTTATTTCTTGCCCCGCGCTACAAATACCATTGTGGAATTGCTACTCGCAAAAGCCGCAAAGGACGAAACGCCCGCGCCCGCGAAAAAGGCGTAACCTATGGCAAACCCGAAAATACCGCAAGGCTATCAAGGCACATACGGACACGCCGCCGACGGCTCGGCAACTCTCATTATGGTGTCGCGTTCTGACTATATAGCCGACGGAAAAATCACTAAAAAGGAGCAAAAACCTATGAGCGAACAGCAACAGCCAAACAGCACATTTACACCTTATACCACCGAACAAAAGCGCGAATTTGCAAAGCAGTTTACGCCCGAACAAAGAAAGTCATACCGTAAAGGACAGCAAAACGCATACGCGCATATGTCGAATATCGGTAGGCGCAATTCAAATTTCATTCACAACAATTTGAAAAACGACGAGGCGGCAACACCGCCCACGCCGCCGCCCGCCGAAAAGCCCCGAAGCACAAGGAAAAACCAAACGGGCAACAAATAATTAAATCTTACGAGGGAGCGGGCGTTTCGTCCGTTCCCTTATTCTTTTTTGCGGGGGTGCTATGGAAAACAAAACGTATTATTTAACTTATGTTGTCGGAGAGCGCGGCGTTGGTAAAACCACGCTATTAGCGCATTTTGCAACCAAATATATGATACCGCCGCGCTCCGTTTATGATTTGCGTATATGCAAAAAGGAAATCGAACGGCTGCGGGCTGGCGGCTGGAATAACCTTTCACTTGCGCCGCACGTTCAACACCTTGTTTATGTCGTTGACGATACATTTATAGCGCGGGGGCTTGGGTATAAACCACGCGTTTCTATGGAATTGCAGTTTGAAAAAATCGGACTGTATGACGGCGTTCACGAGGTTGACTATTTACTGCCGTATGCGAAAATCTTTCTGCCCGAAATTCAATCTAAATTAGACAGCCGCAAGTCTATGACCGCCGAACGGGTTGCGGACTACTTTCTGCGGTATATAGAACGACAACGAAAAGTCGGCGTTCAAATGTGGGCTGACACACAAATAGACGACAGCGCGGACAAACGCTTTCGTTCGCTTTCCGATAAGCTCATAGAGGTACAAAACAAAAAAGATTATTACGACTTTCACGGGCGACTTGTAAAAACCGTATGGAACTGCTACGAGTTTTCGGGCGTTCGGCAATACGCCCGCTATAAAGACAGCGGCAACGCAAAAATAGCGGCTAAAACGGCTTACACGCACTACGGGAATATATACAACTGCGTAGATAGTTACAGCGGCAAAGAATACTTTTATTACGGTATGACGGGCAACTACCACACAACGCCCGCCACGCTTACGGGGAACAATAAGGCGGCTATGCTGGCGCGATGCGAACGCTACCCGCTATTTAATCAGAACGAAAACAAGAACAATAACAGCGAGGTTACGGAACTATGGAAAAGTTAGACTTTACCGAACTGCACAAAGAAAAGTTAGCGGTTATATTCGAGAATATAGACATACTCACGGCAATGAAAGAAAGCGACACGCAACTGCCGCCGCGCTTTTTCCGTGAAATAATCGCCGATACCATTTTAGATTACAAGGCGAAAATGGTTATTCTGAACAAGAATACGAAATTCGTTACGCGCGAACTTATGAAAGACTTTAAGTTATTACGCCGCGAACAGCGCAAGCGGCAAGCGGAGCAACGCCGCCGGCGCAAGCGCGAAACGCTTTTATACGTTGCGCCCGCCGCGCTCATTCACTCATAACAACACCGCAACACACGGGCGGCGACAGCCGCCCGTGTGCGGGTGGACATAGTATTACCAGTCCACCCCGTAACGTGTAACGTAAATTACTTTAATTCGGGGGTATTTATGGACGATAAAATTAAAATAGATTTGTCCGCTATGGACGAAATACCAAAAGCAAAAAAGAATACGCAAGCCCGCGACTGGTGCTTTACCGTAAATAATCCCGTGCAAGACGAACAGCAATTTATGGAATACTTGCAAACGGTCAAAGATTTGCGATATGTAGTATTCCAGCGTGAACGCGCTCCCGAAACGGGAACGGAACATTATCAAGGGTATTTTGAGTTTACTCAACCGAAATGGTTTGGCGGTATTAAACGGTGTTTATCAAAAGAAACTATCGGCGTTGACGCGCACATAGAGGCACGCAAAGGAAAACGCTCACAAGCCCGTGAATACTGTATGGACGAGGAAACGCGCATAAGCCCGCAATACTACGAATACGGCGAATTTATAGAGGACGGCGAACGCACGGACTTAACCGACATTATGCACGATATTGAAAACGGTATGAGTTTTTATGACCTTTCTAAAAAGCACGGCAACCGCTTTATTAGGGTTATGAAATGGGCAAAAGAATATAGGCAATCTCATTTAGAAAACATATATAAACGCACTTTTAGAAAAATGCAAGTCTATTATATATACGGCTCTGCGGGTTGCGGAAAGACAAGTTACGTTTTCAATAAGCACGGCTATGACGACGTTTACAGAACAACAAATTACGAGTTCGGCTGGGTTGACGATTACAACGGCGAAAAAGTATTGTTTTTAGACGAGTTTCGGAGTTCGTTCAAAATCTCTGAAATACTGGACTACTTGGACGGGCAACCTATACGAATACGAGGGCGACACTATAACCGCGTTGCTTGCTATGATACGGTGTATATCGTTTCTAATCTCTCATTGAAAGAACAATACACTAACATACAGCAAAGCGAGCCTAAAACGTGGGCGGCGTTTCTGCGACGAATAACGGCGGTATACAATTTTGACATAAGCAAAGATACGCCAGTAAGCAAGCATACGGGCGAAATAAAAAAGCCGCCTACGCTTATACCGATAGACGACAGCGACTTGCCGTTTTAACGCTCCGCTGGGTGGGGACATAGAAAAAGCACAAGGCTGTTTGCCTTGCGCTTTTTCTTTATTGGTAGGCGATAAAACAATGTTTATGTTAATTTCTTTGCGACAGTAATTTGGGACATCATCGGAAAAACAAAAAATTCTTTATTGTATAAATCTATATATTTACTTAAATTATCATTTGTAATAGACCTATCACAAATAATTAAATCACTATATTGTAACATTCCAAAGAAAACATAATCTATTTTTGAATTTGCAAAGACTTCAATAAATTGTTTTGTTGTTAGCAAAATTACAGGCTCGCCCATACCATTAAGATGTTTATAATAAGTGCCGCCCATAGTTACATCTTCAATTACAAAAATAGTTATAATTTTGTTCGGTGTAGTGCTTATCTCTTGCTTGCAATGGTTAATATAATCTTGTATTTTTGCTGAATGTTTTTCAAATTGATTTTTAAAATTTTTAATATAATTATTTCTATATTTGTCCCCGTCTTTTCCCATATAAAAGATAGTTGAATTTCCGTCTTTAACGCCATAGCCTTGTACAATGGCTTTTGTACTGTTGTAACTATGTGCTGAATTCTTAATTTCGCTTTCTATTTCATTGTTTACTTTACTAATGTTTTTCCTTAATTTCGAACCGTTTCTGTTAGTTTCGGAACAATCAAAGGCAAAGTGTTCAAATATATAAAGAGTTGCAGTTTCTTCATCAAAAAAGTAGCCGTCAGGTCTTTCAAAATTCTTACATTGTTTTAAAGCATTTAATATATTATCAAATGAATTAGGTTGATTATATGATATAGCATAATGGTTTTTTGTATTATTTGAATTAAGATTTTTATCAAGATAATTTTTCTTGAAAATTTCAATCTCATTTTTGCTTTGTTTTCCAGTTGTTTTTTCGCTCATTGTTTATACCTCTAAAATACTAATTTATTGTTTATGCCATATTTGTCCTATTACTATGTAAAGAACAAAGAAAACACAAGGCAAACAGCCTTGTGCTTTTCCTTTTACTGCGCTCTGACAAACTTTCCGTTTTTCCTCACGTTGTAGTTGTTTTCATAAGTCAACGGCTTGGGTTGCCACTTCGCGACAAAGCCAACAAGCCCATTTATGAAAATGTACTGCATTATCGTGTCGGGGTTAGAACGCGATTGCTTTTGGCGGAGCAACGATAACCTAAAACGAATTTTATGAGATTTTATTAAAGATCTTTCTAATATTTTCGGACAAACTTTCCCAATCAAAACTTAATATGCCATAATAGTTTTTGTCTTTCTTTAAGAAGTTAGACTCTACTAGTTTGTTATCATGCTTCTTTTCGCTACGGAAATATCGTTGACCAGTTGAAATAATAAGATCAAACAATTTATATAGCACCTTATCATATTCGTCCTTGTTATTAAATATTTGTTTATTGAATAGTGGAGCGAAATCGCCTATCTTTTTGAATATATCATAAAGATAAGTATCATAAGTATCTTCACGATCATAATTCAAGATAGTTTTCAAATCTTCTTTACTATACTGATTCTTAAAGTATTGAGAAGCAAAAACCACAAATGAGATACATATCGTACGAGCATTATGAGCAAAAGGGATTATTTCATCAGCAAAAGGAGATTGCTCATTTGCTTTATCAAATTTATGTATAAAGATTTTCCTAAAATAATAGTCAACATACAGCAACTCTTTAAGCAATAAGCAAATTTTCTGCTGCATTCCTCCATTGAATATTGGATTATAGTATTTTTCGGCATATAGGGTAGATGGTTTTGATCTACTTGATCCAGGTAACTGAAAAATACCAGCCAAACACAATTTCCCAACTTCTACTAAATCAGAATTCTTATAATCGTCCTTGTAGTCTTTTGGAATATCTTCGCCACGTTTTGTTTGATAAAACAACCCTGCTTCTCGCATTGCTCTACTAAATCGTACTTGTTCGGGCGAATTCGCTTTTAGGTCAATTTGTTTAATTGC
Source organism: Clostridia bacterium (assembly GCA_029060025.1). Lineage (GTDB taxonomy): Bacteria > Bacillota > Clostridia > Christensenellales > UBA3700 > RACS-045. The sequence goes on from JAIDUV010000031.1 coordinate 8,614, forward strand.
CTTTTGTGAATTAGTTGCCTTTGCTATTTCTAAACGAAACAAATTTTTCTCATCTTCGGTATCTCCAATTATCTTGATTATTTTACAAGGCAAATATAAATCATGCTCTTTACTAATATCTTTACTTTTATAGAGTAGTGTTGTAGTTTGTCCACCATTCACAATGGAGAAGTCTTTTAATTTAACTTCCTTACTACATATTTCAAAATCACGGCATATTATAGTGATGCCGTTATTTTTATACCAAAAAGTATCGGGGCTATTTGCAATAGTATCGTTGATTGATGAGTCAATGTCTTTTTTTTTAATAAAGTATCTTAAATTACCCGAAAGCAAGTTCGTACCATTTCTAGCATATAGATCCTTGATTGAAAAGGCTGATACATTGACAATAATAGAGTCATCATTATATTGGAGATAATTGTCAACTTGATCTATAAAAATTTTTCCTACTTCAACTGATGGGCGTCTTGACTCTAAATCATTTATTTCTTCTATAATATCATTGATAAAATAGAGAGATATTTCATAACGATTAGGATCTAATCCTTCATCAATCAATAATTTTTGTATACGATCTTCTCTAATTCCGTTTTTAGGAGCACTTACATATAGTACAAAGCACACCTTTGATTCATCGCCAACTTCGGCATTCAAAGATAAGAATTCACGTTGAACTTTTGAATTTGCAATTTCGTATTCTCCACGATCCATACACTTATAGAAAGCGATCAATTTGCTAACAGCATTTCTAACATCGTCATATTTAATCGTTTGCCAGTGTTTTGCTTGGCACAAGATTAAATCACTTGCTTCTGAACTCGGATCACTTAATATTGCGTCCACGCCACCATCTCCTGTTGAATCCGTCAAAAATCTATCAATAACTTCATTATTAAACGCCAATGATGGGTTCTTAAAATATGTTGCTCGCACACAAAGAGTCGCAAATATATGATCATCCGTTTCGGATGATAAACGGGAATATTCAGTTTTCATTGAATGAATTTTATCGTTAATAAATTTGAGTCCTTCCATATAATTTCTCCTTAAAAAATAGTATAGCAAAAAATGTTGATATTTGCAAGTAATTCGCATAAGCAGAATTAAATGGCACTGTGGCGGGTGCTTGATAAAACAAGCGGCTTCGCTTCGCTCGCCGTCAAGCACCCGCCACAACAACTAGACACAACTATAAATAGGGCAACCGAAAGTGGCAACTAAATCGGGGTTCGTGCGCAGGCTTTCCACGATCCCCCGATTTTTACGTTGCCACATTTTTTATGTTTATTTGTTGGAGATTGAAATTTTTTTGTAAAATTTTTCGTTAGACCGCAAATTTTTGCCCTTTCTCGTGGCTATTAAGTGAGAGCCTTATTTTGTGCGGATAAAAGTTTAATGCTCGTCATAGTCAATCTTTGACAAGTTATTTCAAATTTTCTACTACACAACTACGGCAAATTGGCGGGTTTGTTCATTCACTTATTTTATCTTCAATGATAAATTTTGTTTGGATAGATTGCTTACAAACAAACTATGACAAGGAGATTTTAGATATGTTAAAAACGGAGTTATCTATTGAAACCATAGGAGAGCCTAATATTCAAGCGTTGAGTGAAAGTGAGCAACGCATATTCTTTGAAACCTTGTTTAATAGCATTATGAATTTGTATCAACAAAATAAAAGTAATAACTAATTAAAGGAGATAATTATGCCATATCAAAAATCAAAAGTGTATTATGACGGGAGCCATTACATTGCAATACCGCAAGAGAATTTTAAGCGTAAACAATTTAACAGAAAGCGGTCAAAAACTACAACAACAATAGTAGACCAAACAAAGCAAAAGTTTGAAACTGTGTATGCTGAAAGTCAAAGCCTACCTAAACGAGAACGCAAGAAATACATTGCCGAGAAACTGCAAATCGAGTTTTCAACAACCGAGCAAGCAACGGACTATGTTGAGCAAAACATGGAGCGGAAGAAAAACAACCTTGCAAAACGGCGAGTGCGTTTATGGCGAAAGATATATTTGCAAGAGTGGAATTATTTTGTTACCTTTACTTACGATAGCCAAAAGCATACGGAAGAAACATTTAAGGCAAAGTTACGAAATACGCTTAAACACCTTGTAAGCCGTAAAGAATGGAAATACATAGGAGTTTGGGAACGTTCGCCCGATAAACAACGCTTACACTTTCACGGAATATTCAGCATACCCCAAATGATAGGCACGCTAGAACAAATAAACGATTACAGCACCAAAAGCCATAAAAAGCAAATGACATATCAAAACACGCACTTTCTAAAATACTTTGGTAGAAACGATTTCAAAGAGATTAGTTCAAAAGAGATTCCACAAGCCGTAAGATATCTACTCAAATACATAGAGAAAAGCGGAGAGAAACTCGTATATGGCGGAGACTTACCGACTTATTTAGTAAGTGATATTTTGGACGAAGATATAATTTGTCCGATAGGAATCGTAGATAAAAAAGCCTTATTATTCGACGACTTTACTTGCGTTGACGACGGTTTACTTATGGGTAAAGTAAGCACAAATATAATTAAACAAATGCCCAAAGCCAACTAAATTATTTTGTCTTTCGTCTTTGGGAGCGTAAACGGCAACACGCTTTTCCGCAAGGGTAAAGTACATTGCCGTTGGCAACCCTTGCGAAAAAGAATGAATAGCAATTAACGTATTAAGATTTTTGCGTTGCCGTTTATTTTCGCTCCGCCGAAAGGCAAATAAAATCTAATCTAAAAGGAGATTGAAACAATGAAAACAGCAGTAATTTATGCTCGATATTCGAGCGATAGCCAAACCGAGCAAAGCATTGAAGGACAACTACGTGTTTGTAACGAGTATGCAAAGTCTAATGATATTGTGATAGTCAATACTTACATAGACCGTGCAATGACTGGTACAAATGATAACCGCCCCGACTTTCAGCGTATGATTAAAGATAGCAGTAAAAAAGCGTTTGATTATGTTCTTGTATATAAGTTTGACCGATTTTCAAGAAACAAATATGAAACAGCCATACATAAGAAAACGCTTAAAGATAACGGAGTAAAAGTCATATCCGCTATGGAGTATATTCCAGATAGTCCCGAAGCAATTATACTTGAAAGTATGTTGGAGGGATATGCCGAATACTATTCAGCCGAACTTTCTCAAAAGGTAAAGCGTGGTATGAGAGAATCTCGCAGTAAAGGAAACTTCACGGGCGGACTTGTAATTTATGGATATAAAGTTGTTGACCGCAAAGTAGTCATAGACGAAGAACGAGCCGATGTTGTTCGATATATATACAAGCAATATGCAATAGGCGTATACGTTAAAGATATAATCAAGGAATTGACTGCCAAAGGTATACTAAATCGAAACAAACCTTTTGCAAGAAATACCGTATACAAAATACTCAAAAATGAAAAGTATTCGGGAATATTTAGACACGAAAATGAAGTGTTTACAAATATCTATCCGCCAATCGTTGATACCGAAACATTCAATAAAGTTCGTGCAAAAGTATTAAATAACCGCTACGGCAAGCGAAGTGAAAATATAACGTATTTACTTAGAGAAAAAATGATATGTGGCTATTGCGGTATGTCTATCGTAGGAGAAAACGGTACTGCCAGAGATGGAGAAAGAAAATACTATTATAAGTGTCGTGGCAGAAAGGCTAATCTTAATGACTGCCATAAACAAGCAATTAGAAAAGACGTATTGGAGAAAATTGTGCTTGAAAGTATAGCCGAGCATATACATAAATCTAACAATATAGATTATGTGGTAAATTGTTTAATTCAAGAACAAGAAAGACAATCGCAAGCAAACGTAGTATTGAACTTGCTTTTGAAAGAAAAGCGAACTACCGAAAATTCAATAAATAACATTATGACGGCTATCGAAAACGGCGGAACAAGTAATACCGCTATGAAACGTATGAGAGAACTTGAAAGCCGTCAAAGTGAACTCGAAAGACAAATAGTCATAGAACGAAGCAAAAAGGCTTCAATGCTTAATAAAGACCAAATAAAAGAGTTTTACACGCAAGCATTACTATTAGAGCCAAAACTCTTAATAAACTATCTTGTAAAGCAAATAGTCTTGTTTGACGATAAAATACAAATACAATATAATAGCCCAATTCCTACAAGTTCCGATAATGATAATCGGGGCTTTACATTATGCTCGAAAAAAGTAAAAGTTGCGTTCAAAGTACCATTTAGAACTAATCTTTTGAAATACGAGTTTGATATAGAGATATTTGTATAAGATGATTACCAAACGGCTATTTATTCCACGTTCCACTTGACGTGAGCCTCGCAGGAGTGCATATATAGGCAAATAAGGGCGAACACAGCAACCCACCGAATTAAACTCGGTGGGTTTTGGTTTGCCTTTGGCGTTCTAGCCTAACACACTCCTTTCTCACGTCAAGCGGCTTTCGACGGCATAAACCGCCGTTTGCGAAAATAGCAAAAGAAAAAACCTAAAACTTAACACTTAAATAGTGGTTCGTTTTAGGTTTCGATTGGCGGAAGCGGAGGGATTCGAACCCCCGTGGGCTTGCACCCAAATGGTTTTCAAGACCACCTCGTTATGACCACTTCGATACGCTTCCAGATTGATTATTAAGTTTTCGTGCAAAAAATATTTTGTAGATTTATTTGTGGAATTCTACGTTTTGGCAGTTGCGGTGTAGAATTCTTTGACTGCTTTGGGCTTGTCGATTTGTTGCTAATGGCAGTTTGCTCATCGACACAAATCTGACGTTTTGGGGAAGTCCCCAAGTGATTGGCGGTGGCTTGTAGATTGATTTTGAAGGATTGTCCCTTTGAAATCAATTTCCTTTCAAGACTACCTCGTTATGACCACTTCGATATGCTTCCGTATTGACAAATAGAGATTTATCAAAGTTATTTAGTGGTTGTATTATATCAAATTGCACTTTAGGGTGTCAATTAAATTTAGACAATTGGAAAGTTAATCTTCGTCGATGTCGTCGAGATCGTCTTCTTCGTCCTCGTCTATATCTTCGACAGAGTCGATGTCGTAATTGAAGTCGGCTTCAAATTCGTCGTCTTCATTATTGACTTCTTCTTCCTCTTCTTCGATTTCCTCGTCTTCGTCAAACTCTCCTTTGCCAAAGTCGTTGGCGGAGAAGTCGTCTTGGTCGTCAAAGGCATCGTCGTATATATCAAATTTTTCCTCTTCGTCAATTTCGTCGAAGGATATTTTTTCGATACCTTCTTCGGTATCAGTCTGAGGTGATTCGATTTGACTTTCGATATCATTATCCGAATCACTGTCACTGGCGTAAGAACTGTTTCCGCTCTTGGATTTGGCAAGGCAATCAGCGCACATTTTTTTATTACGTTCAATATAGTTTATACCGCAGACAGGGCAGAGGATATCGTCCTCTTCGTCTTCAAGCAAAGTGAAACCTTCCATTCCAAGTTCTGCTTTACAAACGTCGCAGTATTCGTCCGCTTCGAGAATCCAATTGAGTTCGCATCTCGGACATTTCATATATTTTCCCATAAGACCTCCAAAAGACCTGTCAAAAGGTATGCTTTCAATGTTTAGTATTATATGCATAAAATCTTGATTTGTAAACACTTTTTTAAAAAAATTTTAAAAAAATTTTAATGTAGTTTTTTGCGTAGATATATAGGACATAATAAACTATAAAAACGCGCTTATTATATAAAAATAGGTTATAATAGTGCAGTATTTTTGCGATTGATTTGCAATAAAAAATTTTGAAAAATATGGCAACAAAAACGGAGAGAACAAAATGCCCGCTCCGTTTTTGTATTAAGGTGTATTGGTGAATAAGTCGAATTAAGCGCCTTCCATAATCATCTTGTCGGCGAGCAATGCTATAAACTCACCGTTGGTAGGCTTGTCGTTGGCGGTATAAATCTTTATACCGAAGATATTATTTATATTTTCTATCTTACCTCTATTCCAAGCAACTTCAATTGCGTGTCTAATTGCTCTTTCTACCTTTGACGGAGAAGTTTCGAACTTATCTGCGATAGACGGATAGAGTTTTTTGGTAATAGAATTGATTATTTCAGGAGAGTCAATAGCCATCTTGATGGCTTCTCTCAAAAATTGATAGCCTTTGATATGAGCGGGTATTCCAACTGTGATAAAGATATTGGCGAGTTTTTCGTCAAGACTACGTTGTGATCTCTTGAGCGCCTGCTCAATGAGTTTATCTTCAAGCACATTTTTCTTTTTGGGAGCGGTAAGTCCGCCAAATTCTTTGACGCGGTCTTTGAGCATAGCCATATTGACAGGCTTGACAAGATAATAACTTGCTCCGAGAGAAATTGCTTTGTTAATAAAGTTGTCACCGGTGAGTTGCGATACGACGATAAAATTAGGCTTTTTGCTCATCTTGGAATAATTGAGATTAGCAAGCACGCCGAAGCCGTCGACTTCTGGCATAACTATATCCAAAATTACCACGTCGGGGCAAAAGTTTTCGATTTTGCTGATTGCTTCAAGGCCGTCCTTAGCAGTTGCGATTATTTCGACGGAGTCATCGTCAAAATAACTTTCCTTCACGTTGTTGATAAACTCTTCGCTGTCGTCTACGACAATGAGTTTGATCTTTTTCATAGAAATCCTCCAAAAATGTATTGGCAACCCGGTAATATAGCCTTAAAAGTTTTCTTTTGGTGTAAATGGGCGTCGTTACCATAAATTTGACGGATTATCATACGTGAGTAAATTATTTTGTCGTATGCTATCGTAATCCGAGTTACAGATATATTTTATTATGTAGAAAAATTTCTTTCAATGGAGTGAGATGCCGAAAAATGAAAAATTATTTAAATTTTGGCAAAAATATCGTATTTATGATAAAATTGACATATAAAATCGCTTTTCAAATAATCACAGGCGTGATATAATACAGATATGGAAATTCAAACGATATTAAAAAGACTGAGAATAGACGCAGGCATTACTCAAAAACAACTCTCTAAAGATTTATCTATAGGACAGGCAACCATTTCTCAATGGGAGAGCGGCGCAAGCAAACCGACGGCAGACGCATTGACGGCGTTGAGCAAATATTACGGAGTGTCCACAGACTTTATCTTGGGAATATCTCACGACAGAGAAGGTGAGGGAAAATTGGATGCAGACGTGGAAGAGTGCATAGCGCTCATTGACAATCTCACCAATTATCAGCGAAGGCTTGTCAAAGAATTGTTAAAGCAAATAAAACCGTTTGATTGACTTTTATCGTAAAAGGGTATATGTTGGATACGGCAAAAAGATTTATTGTCAGCGGAGTGAGGTATGGCAGAATTTAAAACTACTTTGATAATGGTCGCGATAATGTTGGCTTATGCTATACCCGGCTTCATATTGATAAAAGTAAAAGCCGTTAAGTCAGACCATATATCTTCATTTTCAAAGTTATTGATGTTTGTTTGCCAGCCGGCGCTGACGCTTTATTCATTCAATAAGGCAGATTTTACGAAGGAACTCGGCGTAAACTTACTTATTTTCTTGGGAATTATTACGTTAGTTCAGTTGGTATTCATAGGCGGTTTTTATTTAATATTCCGAAAAAAGATGACAGACGTGCGTTATCGCATCACAACTGTTGCGACCACTTTGTCAAACTGTTCTTTTTTGGGAGTGCCTTTGCTTGAAGCCATATTTCCAAACTCGCCCAACGTCGCGGTATATTCTATGATGTACTTTCTTTCAATGAGTTTGCTTGGCTGGACGCTGGTATCGGCAATAATCACAAGAGACAGGAAGTATATAAGCGTCAAAAAGATACTTCTCAATCCTGCGACGCTGTCGATTGCAGTTTCGTTGCCATTTTTCTTCACCGGCTTCAAGATAAGCGCCGACAACGGTCAACTTCTTGGGCAGATAGAGAATATGATAAATATTCTCGGCAAGATGACGACGCCGCTTTGTATGCTTGTGATGGGTATGCGTCTTGCGACTATTAAGTTCAAAAGTTTGTTTACAAATTGGATGCAATACTTTGCCGTGGTTGTCAACCAAGTGATTTTTCCACTTTGCGTATTGGGCTTGCTTATGCTTTTTGGAGTGGACGAGGAACTCAAATGGTGTATGTTTATTATGTGCGCGTGTCCCATTGCCGCAGTCGTGCAGAATTATGCGGAGATACTTGGCGAAGGGCAGGATACCGCGGCGAATATGGTATTGCTTGGCACAATTGCATCAATCGTGACTTTGCCGCTAATGGCGCTACTGATATAAAAAGAAGTTAAAAGCGTTGACAAATTGCAATTTAATTGAATATAATACAAATGTAAATAAAGCAATAAGCGTTTAAGAGTAACTATCTTACTTTGACAGCAGAGAGAAAGGTCGTCGGCTGAAAGCCTTTTGGAAAAGAGATAGCCAAAGTGCGAAACGTTTGCTCGCAGGGGAAATACTGCGCGTGGAAGTCGCGTTAAGACGGTATGAGAGGAAGGGCTTGCCCTTCAATCAAAGTGGAACCGCGAGTAATCGTCTTTGAATAAAGACGGTTATTTTTTTGTTAGGAGAGAAGAAAATGGGAAAAATAAAAATGGACTTGCAGACGGCGCTTGAAAAAGACCCTGCCGCAAGAAATAAATTTGAAATATTTTTTACCTACGGCGGATTTAAGGCGCTGTATAGACATAGGTTTGCGCATTGGTTTTACAACCACGGTATGAAGTATCTTGCAAAACGCATATCGGCAGGCACGAGGCGCAAGACGGGCATAGACATACATCCCGCGGCAAAGATAGCGGGCGGAGTATTTATTGACCACGGCGTAGGCGTAGTAATAGGCGAGACTGTGGAGATAGGTACCAATGTATTGATATATCAAGGCGTGACGCTGGGCGGCACCGGCAAAGACACGGGCAAGAGACACCCTACGATACAAGACAACGTAATGATTTCGGCAGGAGCAAAAGTGCTTGGACCAATCGTAGTTGGACACGACTCCAAGATAGGCGCGGGCAGCGTCGTCCTCAAAGACGTCCCGCCAAATTCCACGGTGGTAGGCGTGCCGGGCAGAGTAGTCAAGTACAACAACGTGAAAGTCAACGATATAGACCAAAAGTTGCCCGATCCTATACTAGAAGAGTTTGCAAGGCTCAATCACAGAATCGAAACGCTTGAAAAACAACTCAATATCAAGGCTTGCAAATACTCCATTACGCAGGATAACGCCGTCGAAGAGAGAAAAGAAAATGCAATTGAGCAGGAAATAGACGCGCTTGAAAACAGCGTCAAAGACAAGAGAAGCGAACTGTAGAATTATAATAAATGTCATTTCGACCGAAGCGCAAGCAAAGCGGAGAAATCTCCATAATATGCAATAGCATATATTGATAATAATATTAAATAAATATAAATAAAGAGGTTGAGGATAATGTTGAAAATTTATAATACGCTGACTAGGCAAAAAGAGGAATTCGTCCCACTCAAAGAAGGTAAAGTGACGATGTACAGTTGCGGACCGACTGTATACAGTTATGCGCATATAGGCAACCTGCGTACGTATATCTTTATGGATATTTTCCGCAGAGTACTCAAATACGACGGCTATAAACTCAAAGGCGTAATGAACATAACCGACGTAGGTCATTTGCTGTCCGACGGAGACGAAGGCGAAGACAAGATGGCTAAGGCCGCGAGAGAACAACAAAAGACGCCTTGGGAGATTGCAGAGTTTTACACCAATTATTTCTTTGAGGATTTCAAAAAACTCAATATTGGCAAGCCGGAAGTAATTGCAAAAGCCACCGACCATATTGCTGAGATGATAAAAGACGTGCAGACTCTCATTGATAAAGGGTACGCGTATGAAATAGAAGACGGCATATATTATGATATATCCAAATTCCCAGATTACGGCAAACTTTCCAGATTGAGTCTTGAGGATCAGCAGGCAGGCGCGCGTGTGGAAGTCAACAGCCAAAAACGTCATCCAGCAGATTTTGCGGTATGGAAAAAGGCTGACCCACAACATATTATGCAATGGCAAAGTCCTTGGGATATGGGATATCCCGGCTGGCATATAGAGTGCTCAACAATGAGCAGAAAATATCTTGGGGCGCATTTTGATATTCACACTGGCGGAGTAGACGCTATACCAGTACACCACGAGAACGAGATTGCGCAAAACGAGGCTTTGGAGGGACATAAGACTGTCAATTATTGGGTGCACAGCGAGTTTATGCTCGTCGACAATGGCAAGATGTCCAAAAGCCTTGGCAATGTCTATCGCATAGACCAACTTGAAGAAAAGGGATATTGCGCTTTAGATTACAGATATTTCTGCCTCAACGCGCATTATAGAAAAAAACTCAATTTTACCTTTGAAGGTATGGATGGAGCAAAGACGTCTTACGCAAGGCTTTTGAATACGCTTTACGCTCACAAAATCAGCGTCAATTTCACAGATCCACAGATTTTGGCGGAGTATAAAAAGCAATTTGATGAGGCTATCAACGACGATTTAAATATACCTCTTGCTTTGGGCGTAGTATGGACTATGGTCAAAGAGCCAAAGAGCAAGGATATTTACGCTTTGGCTATTGAATTTGACAAGGTGTTGGGACTTTCGCTTGACAAGGCGCAGCCTGCGCAAGAAGAGCAGGCAGATATTCCGGCAGATATACAAAAACTTGCCGAAGAGCGTTTTGATGCAAAGAAGCGCAAAGACTTTGCTACAGCAGACGAATTGAGAGCCAAGTTGACAGAGTTGGGATATAGCGTGCTTGATAGTAAAGACGGGTTTAAGATCGTGCCTATTAAGTAATTATAATTCAGTAATATGGAAAGGTTAGGTATGAGATTTGTACCTAACCTTTTTTATTATGTGTTAAATATTAAGATTTTCTATTACGACGAAACAATATTTTTATTCAATTAAAATACTAATTTAATTAAGATTTTTCACAATTCCAAAAAAAGTATACTTTTACTGACTGTCTGCGAAAAGGCATAATTTTTCAATTACATTATACTTCGCGCGCAATAATTTTGCAATAATTTGGGTCAGTAAAAGTATACTTTTTTTGGAATTTCGACTATAAATCAAAGTTTGTAAAAGATATAAAAAACATACAAATTTTGGTATAGAAGAACCTCGGGTATAGAAAATTCTATTACTACTGCCAAAAAGTTGAGTGAAAAGTATAATTACTGTGAGAAATAGACGAGTAGAGATGTTATTGATGCTGACTATTGTCATTGACGCTCGCACGAGATGTCATTTCGAGCAAAGCCGAGAAATCTAAACAATATATTATCGTCAAGACGACGAAAGAAAAAGCATACTTACGAGAGGGAGAATATGCAAATACTAAAGATAAGAAAATCAATTAAATACATTATGCTATGTATTGCTTTATTGTTGTGCATTACAATTGCAATATTAAGTGGAGCGCAACCGTACAACACGGCTGTTGATATGCCTGTTACGCCTATGGCAGACGCTACGTTAAATACAAATTATTCGGCGTTTGAAGACGGCTCCACGTATATGTATACAGATTTAAGCAAAGTAGAGACAGCGCATAATGACCCTACAAAATCTGACACTTCGACAATTGTCGTAGACAGAGAACAAAATCACGGCTCTTTGCAAAATCCCTATGTAATCAACACTTTGACGCAATGGAATTACTTTGCGGCAAATACAGGCGCTTCGGATGTAGATAAAGTCTTTGTTTTAGGCTCTGATATCATGTTTACTTCAAGTAATTTCACACCTGTACCTTACTTTTACGGGAAATTTTACGGAGGTGGACATACTTTTCATAATGTCACTTATAATTTCGGCGCAAATAACGATTGCGGTGTATTTCAAGTTTTGCACGCTGATGGAATAATTGCAGATTTAAATCTCGATAATGTGAATATTACTTCTACTGGCACTCGAGTAGCATCGCTTGTCGGTACTACTAATGGTGGAGATATTCTCAATTGTCACGCTAAGGGTAGTGTAACAGGTAAATCAACTCATTTAAACCCATCAACAGGACAAATTACGCAGTCGTATCCTGTAGGCGGACTTGTAGGGCGCGCAAACGGAAATGGTATAAAGGTGTATATATATCGTTGTTCAGTTGATGTAAAAATTACTGTTACAGCGGCTGCGGACGGAGCATCTGTTGGAGGAATATTAGGGGGTATTACAGGAACAGATGGAACTACTGCAACAAGTATTTACGATTGCTTGGCAATAGTAGATGTTACAAATAATACCGCTGGCATAGATATCTGGTTTGGAGGTATTGTAAACTACAGCGCTTATGTAGGAGAACAGGCTATAGAAAATTGTATTTCTTATATAAAGGCTACCGATAACGCTTTACACCGAATATCGTGGGCGTCACTATTTAACGGTTGGGCTTGGTCAATGTCAAAACTTACGTTGAAAAACGTCTATTCGGATGGAAAAATTAATTTTAAGGGTAATGCAAGTGATTATAGTTTACCTGCAGGCGTTTATTACACTGGAGAGCCTGCTATATCTGCTATAAAGAATGTTCCAGTGATTTCAAGTAATATAAGTTGGTTTGCAGATAAAGAATATATCACAGGTAGTGTTCACAACACAATAGATGTTTACTCATATCGTTCTATAACCAACACCAAATACACAGGGGCGGCAGGGCTTACGCAAGCAGATATGTACAACAAAGCGCAAAGTGATATGCCGTCTAATATATGGATGCAAAAGAGCAATATAACGCCTGCGTTTATGTCTAACACTGACGTAACTTCTACAGCAGGATATACCGTCGAAAAAGCGCCCAACAGAAATACCAGCATTAAGACAAGCGGGTTTACTATTAAGTACGTCAATCTTGAGAATAGCGCAGAAAAAGAATACGAAGGCAACGC
>JAIDUV010000032.1 GCA_029060025.1 Clostridia bacterium
CTTATTATTCCGCCATTGCTGTCTAAGTATGTGATATTATATACTGCTTTCTCAAACGTGACTTCTATCGTCAATTCCTCTTTTACGTTTGTATAGTTCTCCGAGAATATTGCGCTGTTGCCACTGTCAGGAGTAATGGGCGCGCCGTTAAGGTATGGCGCATAAGACGAATTCAACAAGAAGTTGACCGTCGCTTCATCCCACTTGTTGTTCATTGCATCTAGATACACCTCTTCAAAATATGCTATTACCGTACCAGACGATATGCTCTTGCCATACTCGATATCGTGCGTCAACTTCTCGTCACTGAATTGATGTATATTGAATACTATCTGCAATGCTTTGGATTGGAATTCTACTTCAAACGTATACGACGCTTCATAATTATCCGTATCAGTTGGCTTGATTACGATATTAAACTTATTAGCGCCTTTTACTACGGTAAATATATCCCTTTCCCAATTTGCTTCGGCTATCTCTACGTTTACGTTTGCTTTGTTCTTAACCGTGCAAGTGAAGTCTATTTCGCTCAACGGCTTGCCGTAATGCGGTATTGTGGCTTCGTCTATCTTGAAGTCATTGAGCGTCATACTCGTCAACTTGCCTTTCTCTATCTCTATACTCTTGCCTGTCGTATGCTTTCCGTCGTAATACCACAATGGCTCGTTGCTGTCTGTTATACGGTAATTAAAGGTATATTCTCCGCTGTCTGCAACTGTCTTTACCGACAATACGCCGCTATTCTTTACGCTAGCGGCAGTTGTCTTCTCCGTTCCGTCTTGTATAAAGTAATACGTAGGCTTGGCATCGGTCATACCGCCAGTTGTCGAAGTATGCTCTACCAATGCAGTGAGAGTAATACTCTCCACACTATCGTATTCTATCTTGTCCTTGTCTGACGTAAGACTAGTCTTTATATTATCTTTTACGTAATCGTCAGATAAGCCCCAGACTGCGTATAGAGTTACGTCACCGAACACTCCGCTTGGCAAAGATGTAAACGGCTCGGTGGTTGCAGCGCCTTTATCGTCAATCATTACCCACCCTTTAAAAACGTGATTGGTCTTTGCGTCGGCGTAGGATTTAAAATCTGGATATTCATTGCTTGGAGTAGGCAAAGGGTCGTCTTTCATATAATCGTCGACCGACAATCCTACGTCCTCTTTGTTGTCTCCGCTCAATAAGTTCTTGAACGTTACTGTTGCAACCAAATAATTGCGTACAGGTGAATTATCTGGGTCATACGCTCCGCCTATCTTATCCTTATCCCAAATTTGAGACAATAACCCTGTACCTACGTTATTCTTAGCCGCGGCAATCATAATATCGGAATTGCCGTATTCCATATAACTATCTTTCGGCAAAGCATCTTTACATCCGCTTACAATAGAAGCGTGCGACGCCGTACTCATTACGGTATTTATATTGCTTATTTGAGCAAGTGTTAAACTTTGCTCTCCTGATATTGGGTACATAGAATTTTTGGTATCGGCAGTAGCACCCCTTTTTCCGTCAACGTAAATATTCTTTGCTGTAACATTGTTTTGAGAAGTTCCGGTTAATGCACCCGCCCAACTTGCAGAACTAGATGTTACATCAATAGTGCCTACAAAATTCTCTATTAACACTGCTACCCCCCACGACCTTGGCATACAAGCACTAAAATAATCATAGGTGGCAGTATATTCAAGTTTTACGTTTGACGCACAATCATAAATAATGATTGTTCCGCCTCTATTATATCCGAGTATACCTCCGCCAACAGGTCCGCGATTAGAAGCAGTAACCTTTGCTGAGGAATTTAATTCTGAAGAACAGCGGTACATCAGTAGGGTAAAGTCTTTATTTCCACCCTGTGTGGAGCCTTGCATCCCCACTATTCCGCCATAAACTGGATATGTAGAATATGAAATAGTGGACGAGATTTCGCCGCTTGAATGGCAATTAAATACGTTGTCATTTCCATAAGAAATTCCTATTATAGCACCGATGTAAGGTCCGTGATTGTTAATTGCTTGATATCCTAAAGATACATTAGGATAACTGTAATTTTGTACGATTAAATCTGTAATTGTCGCATTTGCTATCTTACAAAAAATACCAAACCCGCCTAACGCCACATTAGAAGTTCCTATATTAACATAAGCATTTGTACTAGTGTTCCAATATTGCCAGGTGCTGCAAGTAATATTCTTAAAAGAATAACCTAATCCATAAAAAGTGCCGCTAAAATTTACCACAGGATGAAAATCCACGCCGTCAAAATCCAAATCATTGGCAAGCACATAATACTGCCCTGTTCCGTTAGTCGAATCAGCCGCCATTTGTTTTACAAAAATTTCCCACTCGTCTATCGATGTAATAACGTGCGGATTTGTTTGAGTACCAAGCGTATCTGTTGCATTTACTACCACACTTGTTATATCAAATTCTTCTGTACCGTTTCTAAAGCCGTCAACTTTGCTTTTGTCAGTAAATACATATTTTACACCGTTTGCAAAGCGGCTTAAATCTCCTGCTGTCGAAATAGTGGGTCTACTCAGCGGCGTGGTGAAATTATCATTGTCGTTTTCTCTGACATATTCTTTAAAATTTGCTAAATTGCCAAATATACCAAATACGCACGACAATGCCATAAGCACAACAATTGCTATCGTCAATACCGCTAAAGTCTTTTTCGTATAATTTTTCTTTTCCATATAATACACCTATCTAAATGTATACTTTTAATGAATTGAGATTTCTCTATTTCGCTCAAGGTGATATCACAAGGTTTGATATTTCTCCACTACGGTCGAAATGACATCTCGTGCGAGCGTCAATAACAATAGCCCATATTCCAAAAAAAGTATACTTTT
>JAIDUV010000033.1 GCA_029060025.1 Clostridia bacterium
ATATAATTTTTGAGTGAAAAGTCAATAATTTTTATTGACTTATTATTATTATATATATATAATAGAATAGACTAATGTTTTAGGGAGGCACCGTAAGTGAAAAAGTGGCAGTCAATTGTGATATTGACAGTCTTGGCTATACTTATAGTACTTGGCTCAGTCTTTGGATTTTTGTCTTTGGACAACGGAGAGTTGGGTATTACTAATTATAACGCCTTTATCAAAAATATAAGTTTGGGTCTTGACCTCAGCGGCGGCGTATACGCAGTGTATGAAGTCGATGAGTCCAATCTTACTGACGAACAAAAAAATAATCTCGATACTTTGATTGAAGGTACGAGAGCAAGTCTTGAGTCTTTGCTTTTTGGCAAAGGTTATTCAGAGGCTCAAGTAACAGTGTCAAACGGAAGAATCCGCGTAGAGATTCCTGACGAAGACGATCCGGAGAGAATTTTCGATTTGATCGGACGTCCCTCCAGTTTTGAATTCAAAGAGTACGTAGACGGC
Source organism: Clostridia bacterium (assembly GCA_029060025.1). Taxonomy (GTDB): domain Bacteria; phylum Bacillota; class Clostridia; order Christensenellales; family UBA3700; genus RACS-045. Next base: position 508 of record JAIDUV010000033.1, read on the forward strand.
GCAGAGGGTGACCTTTCACTCGACAATGCAAGCGGAAAAGTAAAACTTGAAGAGAAGTTTACCGGTACTGACATTGCAAGCGCAGGCGTGACCTATGAGCAAGAGACAGGCTATTATTCGGTAGCGCTCAGTTTTACCGAAGAGGGTACAAAGAAGTTTTCCACTGCTACATCGGCTTTGTCGGGTTCTAAAATGTCTATATGGATAAACGACGAATTTGTAATCGCGCCTACGGTCAACGAAGCAATATCTACCGGTAACGCATCTATAAGCGGCAATTACACTTATGACCAAGCGTACGACTTGGCGGTAAGAATTCAATCGGGTTCTTTCCCGCTCGTACTTAAGATGTCGGAGAGCAATACTTTGACGGCTACTCTCGGAAGTTCGGCTATAAAGGCAGGTCTTATCTCCGGTATAGTAGGTCTCGTGCTTATCTTCTTGTACATCATCGTTATGTACAGACTTATGGGCGTTGCGGCAAGCCTGTCTTTGTGGTACTATTCGTTGACGTACCTCTTCTTCCTGGCAATCTTCCCTTGGGTGCAACTTACGTTGTCAGGTATCGCGGGCGTATTGCTTTCGATAGGTATGGCGGTAGACGCAAACGTAATTATCTTTGAGCGTATCAAAGAAGAGTATAAAAACGGCAAGACGATGCGCACGGCTTTCAATACAGGATTTAGGCGCTCGCTTGGCGCAATCATAGACGGTAACGTGACGACTATAATAGGCGCTGTCGTACTTATAATTTTCGGTGCGTCGACAATCAAGAGTTTTGGTATAACTCTTTTGATAGGTATAATTCTTTCTCTGTTGGCATCATTGCTTTTGACAAGATTGATACTCAAATGTATTACGGTATTCAATTCTGATGAATCCAAGGCGGGACTTTTCGCTTTGAATAGACCGGAGATAGTTGACAAGGGTGACGACAGTGAAGTGCAAGACGAAGAAGAACAAGAGCAGGAAAAAGAGTCTTCTCTTATCGTAAACAAAAAAGCAAAGAAAGGAGGAGCGAGACGATGAAAAAATTGCAAAATGCAAAGATTGTTGAAAAACATTGGTTGTGGGCAATCGCTCCTGTAATAATCTTTTTGGTAGCAGTGATAGTATTTACTTCATTTGCAGTTATCAACAAAGATATATCTAAGGGTATGAATATCGGTATCGACTTTGCCGGTGGTTCTATTCTTACTGTAGAACTTGGCTCCGACGTGCTCAACAACTCTGAAGAGTATGACAAACACTATCAAAAAATCGAGAGCATACTGACAAGTGACGAAATTGCCAAACAAATAGTCGAATATGCAAAAGAGAATTTCGGTATTGAAATAAGCGAAAGCGCAGCGGTTGCTTCAATAAGTTATGTGCAGACGTCGGGCAGCGGCAGTGAAATGGCTTTAGTGATTAAGTATGACAATATATCTTCCACTTTCGATACTAAGAACAATGATTTGACGACCAAGAGAAACGAACTTTTGGAAAATCAAATCAAAGAGTATTATGCTACAGAATATCAAGACGAGTCTATTACGATAAGCACTTCGTATATCGGCGCGACGGCTTCGGCTTCGCTTATCAATACGGCGTTGATAGCAGTTTGCGTATCTTTGGTTCTTATCCTTGTATATATAATGATAAGATTTGAGATATGGAGCGGTATTGCTGCAATTATCGGACTTATCCACGACGTGGCAATGATGGTATTTTTGGTTATTATATTCAGAATACAAATCAACAGCGCGTTCATAGCCGCTCTTATCACCATTGTATCTTACTCGATCAACAATACGATCGTCGTATTTGACAGAGTGAGAGAGAATAGAAAGAAGTTTGGCGGCAACGTCAAGGGCGGTGTTATTGACAACAATAAGATGGTCAACGAATCGATTATTCAGACGCTTACGCGTTCTATCAATTCGACTATCACAACTATGGTAGCGATCACTTTGTTTGCAATCATAGGTACGGCGTCAGTGAGAGAATTTGCATTGCCGGTTATATTCGGTTTGATTGCAGGTTTCTATTCGTCGCTCGTAATTGCTCCGTCTCTTTACTGCTTGATGAAAAATGCAGCGGACAAACATAAAATTGCAAAGCGTGACGGTTTAAGAAAAGACAAGCCGAAATACGCAGGCGCTAAAAACTAAAAGACATTGAGAGCGTACTTTTAGTACGCTCTTATTTTATTGTGATATTATACAATATAGAGAATGAGTGAGTATGGAGCAAAGTGAAGTTATAGAACTTGCAAAAGAGTTTTCCGTCGATAAAAAGATTGTGGAAATTCTCATTGCAAGAGGCTACGACAGCAAAGATAAATTATATAAGTTTTTATATCCAAGCCTTGACAATTTGACTGATATACATAGATACGTAGGTTATGACGAAGTGATTGAACGTATCAGATATGCTATAGACAATCAAGAAAGCATATTGATTTATGGAGATTATGATTGCGACGGCGTATGCGGCGTGAGCATTTTGTATAATTATTTTAAGTCTATCGGTGTCAACGCGCATTGTTTTTTGCCAAACAGACACACTGACGGCTACGGACTTTCAATAGAGACTTTAGAACGGCTTGCCGAAGAATATTTAAGTGATTTGCTTATCACTGTTGATTGCGGTATTACAGGTATAGAAGAGGTAGAATATGCCAGAGAAGTGCTTGGATTTGACGTAATCGTCACCGATCACCACGAACTTGGAGATGCATTGCCTGATTGTCTGATTTTTAATCCTAAAATGTCTGGAGAAGATTGCTTTAGAGAATTATGCGGAGCGGGCGTTGCGTTGAGAATAGTAGAGGGACTGGGGGGGAAGTCCGAGAGGGATAAGTACCTTGATATAGCGGCAATTGCGACCGTGGCAGACGTAGTACCCCTTGTCGGTGACAACAGAGTCATTGCGCAAGCGGGACTTAAAAATATCAATTCGCTCAACGTAAGACGTGGTATCAAGAAGTTGGTTTCGACTTGCGTGGACGGAGAAGTCAACTCTTATGATATTGGGTTTAAGATTGCGCCAAGGATAAATTCTCTCGGCAGATTGAGTGACGCAAACGCCGTACTTGATTTGTTCTGCTGCGACGACAATTTTTTGCTTGACAGTATTGTCAAACAACTCAATGAATCAAACGCAAAGCGAATGGAACTTACCAATGACCTTGCTGACGCGTGTTTTGATATGCTCAAAGATTACGATTTTGAGAATAAGCCTGCAATAGTGCTTTACAATGCCTATTGGGATGACGGTATCTTAGGTATTGTGGCTTCAAGAATAGCCGAGACCTTTAAAAGACCTACCGTATTGCTGACAAAGAGCGGAGATATATACAAAGGCAGTGGCAGAAGCGTAAAGGGCGTAGATATACGAAAATACGTGGCTATGTGCGAAGAGTTGCTAATTAAATTCGGCGGGCATACAATGGCGTGCGGAATGTCTTTGGACGGTAAAAATTTGCAGGCTTTTGCCGATAAACTCAACGAGTGTATTGCAAAAGACTTTGATATCAGTTACTTTATACCCAAGGTTAGATTTGACGTGGATATGGCTGACGTAGACAGTCCGCTGGATATGGCGAGAGGACTGAAGATGCTTGAACCTTTTGGAGAAGGCAATCCGGGCGTCAAATTTAAAGAGGTTGTTGCAGACAAAGAATTTATGCAAATGGGTAATACTTCTCACGTCGTAAGCAAAAAACCAGATAAAGAATTGGTGATATTCGGAGGTTTGAAATACAAGCAGTTGCTTGCGAGCGCTACGCCAAAAGAGTTGTATTATACGTTGACGATAGCAAATTACAAGAACAGAGTTTTCGCGCAAGGCAAAGTCAATACAATATTATGCGACAATGTACAAGAGCAAGGAGACTTTGGAGCATATATAATGACAGGACTTGCAATTGGCGGAGGTGAGATCGATACCGTCAATTATGACGAAGCGCTTAGATTAGGCGGTAAGTTTTCTACCTGTTATATTGCCTATGATATCCAGACATATCAAGATTTCTTGACTAAATATAATGAAGAGTTTGGATATATACTTACGCAAAATAGAGTCAGCGGAAATTTGACGCCTGTCACAAAATTGATATTCTGTCCGACGTCATTGAAAGAACTTGCTTATTATAAAAATATAGTATTATTAGATAAGCCTTTAGATAGCGGAATATTTAAAAAGTCTCTTGGCAAGACCTGTAAATTATATCAACTTGACAACGAACGGATATTGAGTAAAGTCAAAGAGTTTTTGCCGTCATATCAACGTTTGGGTGAGATATTCTTGGCTATTAAAAGACTTCTTTGTGAAAAGGAAATCTATGGAATGTCAGAACTTTATAGCGCGTTGAGTAAGTATATACTTGCCGAATATGACGAAGTCGTGCTGTCGGCTGTGGTGTTGGCAGAATTGGGAATACTCACCGTAAGCGGGAAGTTTGCAATAGACGCTGCTGTCAAGAGAAAACTTGCGGATAGCGAGTTGTATCGCAAAATAGAGGAAGCGTAACGAACGTTTCTTTTAAGTATCTTCGTGATTTTTACGGTGGCAGTCGAGCAGCATATTGACATAAAAAATCGTGTCATATATAATATAGATATAAAAAAGTTTTCAGAGGACGCAAGTGGAAGAACGAAAAATAAAATTCATCAACAAAGTTCAAGAAAATTATAACGAATCACATTCGGAGAAAATAATCAAGGCGTATTATTTTGCTAAGACTGCACATTCCGGTCAAAAAAGACAGTCTGGAGAAGAATACTTCATTCATCCTAACGCTGTGGCGGAAATTCTCATTGATTTAGGACTGGATTGCGATACGATAGTTGCTGCGCTCTTGCACGACGTAATAGAAGACACAGAGTATACGGCTGATGATATAAGCCAGATGTTTGGTCCTGTGGTATTGTCGTTGGTACAGGGCGTGACAAAGTTGGGAAAACTCAACTTTAAGTCAAAACTTGAGGAGCAAGCGGAAAACTTGCGCCGTATGTTTATGGCAATGAGCAACGATATTAGGGTTATTATTATCAAACTTGCCGACAGATTGCACAATATGCGTACTTTGTCTTTCAAGGACGAAGAGGGGCAAAAGAGAATTGCGCAAGAGACTTTGGATATTTATGCTCCTATTGCAGCGCGTCTTGGTATTTCCAGCGTAAAAGGCGAACTTGAAGACTTGTGTTTGAGATATTTATATCCGGATAGTTATTATTTTATTGCCGAAAAGGTTGCGCAAACCAAGTTGGAAAGGCAAGAACTCGTAGACAATATATCGGGAGAGTTGCACGAGATGCTTGACGAACTCGGGATAAGAGGCGACGTAAACGGCAGACCCAAGCATTTCTACAGTATCTATAGAAAACTCAACAAGGGAAAGCCCTTTGAGCAGATCTACGATTTGATTGCATTGCGCGTTATTGTCGACAATGTCAAAGACTGTTATGCCGTGCTTGGAGCAATACATACGAAGTGGAAGCCTCTTCCGGGTAGATTTAAAGATTATATATCCGTGCCTAAGGCAAATCTTTATCAATCTTTGCATACCACCGTGCTTACGGCTTACGGCGCGCCTTTTGAGATACAAATTCGTACAGTTGAGATGCACAAGATTGCCGAGTACGGTATTGCGGCGCATTGGAAGTATAAGCAAGGTAATAATATCGACACCACGAAGATTGAAGACGACAAACTTGCTTGGATTCGCAACGTGATGCAACTTCAGGACGAAGCAAGTGATTCTCAAGAATATCTTGATATGCTCAAAGTCGATCTATATTCCGACCAAGTATTCGTATTTACGCCAAAAGGTGACGTATTTAATTTGCCCAACGGTTCGACAGGCGTTGATTTTGCGTATGCAATACACAGCAAAGTAGGCGAAAAGTGTACCGGTATCAAAGTAAATTCTCGAATTATGCCGGTGAGTACCAAACTCAACAACGGTGATGTCGTTGAAGTAATCACTTCAAATACTTCAAAAGGTCCGTCTAGAGATTGGCTGAAGTTTGTCATTACGCCAAGCGCAAAGAGCAAGATTCGATCATTCTTTAAGAAAGAAATGAGAGAAGAAAATGAAAAGCGCGGGCGAGAAATCTTGGAAAAAGAGGCAAAACATAGAGGTTATGCGCTCAATGATTTGCTTGCTACGGAGAGTTGGAATAAGTTTATTCATCAAAAATACGGATTGAATACTCAAGAAGAAGTGCTTGCTCTTGTTGGTTATGGCGAACTTACTTCTTTGCAGGTAATAAATAAGTTGGTCGAACTCTATAAGGCAGAGCATATTCACGAAAGTGCGACTTTGGAGCAAATGACCAAGAAGACCGCAACTCGCAAGCAAAACGGCGGCGTCGTGATCAAGGGCGAACACGGCTTAAAGTATAGATTTTCGCAGTGTTGCTCTCCGCTTCCGGGTGACGAGATTTTGGGATATATATCTCGCAATGGCGGAGTGGTAATTCACAGGACTGACTGTCCCAACTGCAAGAGTTTTGAGCCGGAAAGAATTATTGAAGCGCAGTGGTCAATATCAGAAGACGAAAAATTTATTGCTCATCTAGTCATATCGGCATTTGACAGAACAGGTCTTGTCATTGAGATTGCCACGCTTATCACCAATATGAAAGTGGCTATGACGAGTATATCGGCAAAATCGGAAAAGAACAATCTTGCAACGATAAAGGTATCTGTAGAAGTAAAGAATACTAATATGCTCAATATACTTATGAATAAGATCGTGCAATCAATCAAAGGCATCAGAGAGATAAAGAGGGCGTCAAAAAGCGTAAAAAATCAATGAGAATAATTGTACAACGAGTCAATCACGCAAGATTAACGGTAAACGAAGAGGAAATATCCAAGATCGGAGAGGGCTATCTCGTACTTGTAGGATATACCGAGGGAGATACGCAGGAAGTATGCAAGTATCTTGTCGATAGAGTTATCGGTATGAGAATTTTTAAAGACGAAAATAACAAACTCAACAAGACTTTGCTCGACGTAGGCGGAGAAGTGATGGTAGTGTCCAACTTTACCCTGTATGGCAATGCTTTTAGCGGTCGACGCCCCGATTTTTCCAAGTCGGCAAAGTTTGACGTGGCAAAACCGCTATATGATTTTACAGTAGAAGAGTTCAGAAAACGTTTGGGGAGGGTTGCCACAGGCGTATTCGGTGAGCATATGCATATTGATATGTCCAATGACGGACCTATTACAATGATTTTGGAGAAGTAAAGAGCAATGAAGATAACAACTTTTGTTTTGGGATTGCTTAGCAATAATACTTATTTAGTGGAAAATCAAGAGGAAAAAACTTGCTTTATAGTCGATCCGTCGACAGAGAGCAGTAAAGTCACGGACTATATAGACGGCAATAATCTTAGACTTGAGGGAATACTTCTTACTCACGGACACTTCGATCATATTGGGGGAGCGGCCCATCTTAAAGAAAAATACGGCGCAAAAGTTTATATGCACAAAATGGATATCGACTTTATTGACAATCCGCTTGATTTTGGTAGAAGATATAAGAGATTTGATGTTGATATAATTGTGGAAGACGGTGACAATATTGCGCTTTGCGGTCAAAATATCAAAGTTTTACATACGCCGGGACACTCTCAAGGAGGAGTGTGTTATATCTGCGACGACGTGATTTTTTGCGGAGATACCTTATTTAGAGAGGGCTACGGCAGATATGATTTGAGAGGGGGAGATTTTGTTACTTTGTGTAATTCAATCAAAAAGATTTTTGAAATACAAGGAGATTACGTCTTGCTATGCGGACACGGACCAAGCACTACGCTTGATTACGAAAGAGCGCATAATGAGATATTTTGATATACAATAATGACGATAAAATTTTTATGCAACAGGCAAGAATTTGACAATGATTATAAGGATATTTTGCGGGCTTTTTATCCGCATATTTCTCTTGACGACGATGGAGAGACTTTATTGCTTGAATTGTGTGAAATAGAAGAAAATATATTTGATTGTTTGATAAAGTTTAATAATTCAGAAGTTTTAAGAAAATTTACTCTTGATAAGGCTTTTCTTGCTGATAAAAATAGCGAGTATTGTGAGATAAAGCGCAATGCACAAATAAAAAGACACAGTAAGGTTGCGCTATACGAATTTTTGGTTGAATTGACAAAGTGTGAGTTGCCTTACGGATCATTGACCGGTATTCGTCCTACTAAACTCTATCACGAGACTCTTGAGAAAGGGCTTGACGCTGAAGATTATTTTTTGAATACGCTCAAGGTGTCGCAAGGCAAAGTAAACTTAATCAAGCACATCTGCGACAATCAAAAGGGGTATTATTACGTCAAAGATAACGAAGTCGACGTATTTGTCAATATCCCTATATGCGTATCTAGGTGCAGTTACTGTTCTTTTATTTCGGCGGAGTTGAAGAGGATAAAACAATTCGTCACGCCGTATTGCGATATTCTTATAGACGAACTTAAGTGTACTAAAAAAATTATAGACAAAATGGGATTGAAAGTATCGTCAGTTTATATCGGAGGAGGCACGCCGACGTCACTTGACGATACCAATTTTGAAAGAATAATAAGAGAGAGTAAGTTTAATTGCGACGAATATACCGTGGAAGCAGGGCGTCCCGACACTATTACAAAGGCTAAATTAGATATAATGAGTAGGTATGGCGTCACAAGAATATCCGTCAATCCGCAGACTTTTAATCAAAAGACGCTTGATTTGATAGGCAGAAGCCACACGATAGAGGAGATTTACGACGTCTATAATATGGCAAGGGGCTATGATTTTGATATAAATATGGATTTGATAGCAATGTTGCCGCAGGAGAGCGAGGAAGATTTTCGCCATTCGGTAGATTGCGCTATTGCGCTCGCTCCTGAAAATATCACGGTGCATACTCTTGCATTAAAGAAAGGGTCTGCGCTAAAAGTCGGCGGATATGACAATTCTTCGTTTGATTTAGCAAATTCTATGGTGAATTATGCGCAAAAGGCTCTTGAAAAGAGCGGTTATTTGCCTTATTATATGTATAAGCAAAAGTATATGAGCGGTAATTTGGAAAATGTGGGTTATTGCAAAAAAGGCAAGGCTTGTATATACAATGTCCATATTATGGAGGAAGTATCAAGTATTATTGCCAACGGCGCAGGGGGAATATCAAAAAGGATTTTCGACGGTGACAGATTGGAGCGTCTTGCAAATCCTAAAGGAATTGACGTATATTTGCAAAGACGAGATAAAATGCTGGAGGATAAAGAAAAGTTTTTTTCTTGAATTGTTGAATAATAGGTATTAACTAATTGTATAAATATAATTATTTTAATATAAAACGCTTGCAACGTGAAATAAAGTGTGTTAGAATAACACTGTATCTCAAAAGGATATGAAGTAACATTGCTAGGTTTGGCAACAACTCCGATGTCTTACTTGGCAATCGCTAAATTAATAATTTCAAGAAAAGGAGGCTAAAAATGGAAATTATCAACGTAAAAGAAATGACGAAGCAAGAAGTTATCAACGCTTTTGCAAAGCACGAGGGAGATACCGGATCTCCGGAAGTTCAAATCGCGCTTTTGACGCAAAGAATCCTTCAACTCAACGACCACTTTGCAGAGCACAAGAATGACTTCCACTCAAGAAGAGGTTTGTTGCAAATGGTAGGTAAGAGAAGAAGTATGTTGAAGTACCTCAAGGACACCGACATTGAGCGCTACCGTGAATTGATTGCAAAACTCGGCATTAGAAAGTAAAAAAGTATGGGGCTGTCTTTTGACACCCCTTATTTTTAAGCCAAACATATAATTTTGATTAAATTACTAATTATTGGAGGTTAGTTTGATGATAAATAGAAAGATTTTTACAACCACTATCGGCGGTAGAGAAGTCAGTGTTGAGACAGGCGCGTATTGCGGTCTCAGCAATGGCAGTTGTATCGTAAGATGTGGCGAGACTGCCGTAATGGTCAACGTGACTATGGCAAAAACTCCCAGAGACGGAATTGACTTTTTCCCTCTTGGAGTAGATTATGAAGAAAAGATGTATTCTGTAGGCAAGATTCCCGGCGGCTTCAAAAAGCGCGAGGGCAGAGCAAGTGACAAGGCTATATTGACTTCAAGACTTATAGACAGACCGCTTCGTCCGTTGTTCCCTAAGGGATTTTTCAACGACGTTGCAGTAGTCGCAACGGCTTTGTCGGTAGACCCGGATCTTCCGCCTGAAGTATATGCAATGATAGGTAGTTCTGTTGCTTTGAGCATATCCGATATTCCTTTTGCAGGACCTACCGGTTCGGTAATCGTCGGATACGTCGACGGACAGTACGTTATCAACCCCAACACTGAGCAAAGAGAGAAGTCAAGACTTCACTTGTCTTTGAGCGGAACCAAAGAGGCTATCTTGATGGTTGAGGCTGGCGCTAACGAACTCACAGAAGAAGAGATGATCGGCGCAATCTTGTTCGGTCACGAAGAAATCAAGAAGATCGTCGCATTTATCGAGGATATTCAAAAGCAAATCGGCAAGGAGAAGATTGTACCTAATCTTTATCACCCAACGCCTGAAATTGAAGAGGCAGTCAAGGCTTACGCTGACAAGAAGATGGACGCCGTGCTTGACAACTTCAACAGACAGGACAGAGACAAGGCTGAAGACGCTCTTGACGAAGATGTATTCTCTCACTTTGCAGAGCAATTCCCAGACGGAAAGAAGGATATTGCAGAGACATTGTACGCAATGAAGAAGGCAAAGGTAAGAGCAAAGATATTGGACAAAGGCGTCAGACCCGACGGAAGAAGCCTTGAAGAAATCAGACCTATCTGGTGCGAACACGGCGTATTGCCAAGAGTACACGGCAGCGGCGTATTTACCAGAGGTCAAACTCAAGTTATGACTATCTGTACGCTCGGCAGCCTTTCTGAAGTGCAAAAACTCGAAGGTCTTGACGACGAAGTATGCAAGAGATATATTCACCATTACAATATGCCGCCATACAGCACAGGCGAGGCTAAGCCGCTCAAGAGCCCTGGCAGAAGAGAAATCGGTCACGGCGCTTTGGCAGAGAGAGCGTTGGAGCCAATGCTCCCATCGGTAGAGTCCTTCCCATACGCTATTCGTACGGTAAGCGAAGTTATTTCGTCCAACGGTTCTACGTCGCAGGCTTCTGTATGCGGATCTACTTTGGCGCTTATGGATGCAGGCGTTCCGATTAAGAAACCTGTCGCAGGCGTTGCAATGGGACTTATAAGCAATGAGGACAAGTCTAAGATTTCCGTTTTGACAGATATTCAAGGTCTTGAGGACTTCTTCGGAGATATGGACTTCAAGGTCGCAGGTACCGTAGACGGTATCACGGCTATCCAGATGGATATCAAAATCAAAGGTATCAATGAAGAGATATTGCGCAAGGCTTTGGCTCAGGCTAAAAAGGGAAGACTCTTTATTCTTGACAAGATGCTTGAAGTTTTGCCTGCTCCGCAAAAATCGCTTTCTAAGTATGCTCCAAAGATTGTATCCTTCAGTATAGACCCTAATAAGATTAAGGACGTAATCGGCAGCGGCGGTAAGGTAATCAACAAGATTATCGACGAGACTGGCGTAAAGATTGATATAGACGACTTCGGCAACGTGCTCGTATCGGGTATCAATGAAGATATGAATGCAAAGGCTAGAAAGACTATTGAACTCATTGCCAACGATCCGGAAATTGACGAAGAATTTGAAGGCAGAGTCGTTAGAATTATGAACTTCGGCGCATTCGTTGAGATTGCTCCCGGTAAGGACGCTATGATTCACATTTCAAAACTCAAGAAAGAGAGAGTTGAGAAAGTTGAGGACGTAGTCAATATCGGTGATAAGGTAAGAGTAAAAGTCATTGACATCAACGACAAGGGCGTTGCGTTGAGACTTTTGGAAGTGCTTAAGTAATAATTGCCAAACAAGCAAGGGAGCAGTCGCAAGATTGCTCCCTTTTAAATATATTGACAATAATATAAATAGATATTATAATAGTGATATTCAATTTCAAGAGAGGATAAGTTATATGGAAAATCAAGACGAGTTAGAGTTGTTAAATATGGATAACGAAGATTGGTGGATAGACGACGGAGTTTTGGAAGATTGCAGATTATGCGACGAAGAGATCAGAATTCCTAACGGCGTGATTGAGTTGGGTGATTATCCTTTTGACAGTTATGAAATAGAGCGCATATATTTACCCAGATCAGTGGCAAAAATCGGTAATTGCTCCTTTCAAATATGTTCGGGAGTGCAAGAAATACACATAGCCAATAAGGATATAATATTGCAAAACGAATGTTTTTGCGAGTTGGAAAACTTGAAGTCGGTGTATATCGGCGGACGTAAAGTCGAAGTTGTCGTAACTTACGGAAGTTATGGCTACAAAGGCAGTCAAGGTAATTGTGTTGAAAAATATCTTGGCGAAAACGATAGGTATTGCGTTGACAGCGATATTAAGAAGTTGGGAAAGGCTTCATTTAGCAATAATACTGCGCTAAAGCAAGCGATTATTCCGCAATCTGTCGTGCAAATTGACGATAGAGCATTTTTAGGCTGCGGCTCTTTGGAGTACGTTGAGTTGCCGGATACGTTGGAAATTATTGGTTGGAGAGCATTTGAGGGGTGCAGCGCAATCAGCGAGTTAAAAATCCCCCAGTCTGTTTATTCCATTGGAGAAAGAGCCTTTGATGGCTGGAGAAGTAACCAAACTATTCACGTGCCTATCTCATTTAAGAAGTTGAAAATTTTTCAGGGGTGGAGAAAGGCTTGCAAAGCAACAATAATTTATTATTAGAATTTTGAATAGATAAGGGCAATATTTGATTTTATGAGAAATAGGGATATTACTAAGAATATCACAACTTTAAATATAGACAACGACAACTTCAAAATTGTTGACAGAGTTCTGCTGAACTTCAGAGATTATCAGAGCCAGAAGATTGCCATTCCAAAAGGCGTGACGGAGTTGGCGCAATACTCTGTTAGTTGTATGTGTGCAAATGTTATACACATTCCTATGTCTGTCGATATAATTAGAAGACACGCATTTCTTTTGTCAAGAAATGTAACAAAGTTGTATATCGAAAATCCCGATATCTATTTGGAAGTAGGAAGTCTTGAGAATATACATAATCTCAAAGAAGTATATATCGGCGGACAGAGAGTTGAGACAGTTGTCACGCAAAGAAGTGATAAAAAAAATTCGTTGTATTTAGAAAAGTATGTCGGTCAAGCCAAAGAGTACCGTGTCGACGACGATATATCAGTCATAGGAAGCGAGGCATTTTTAAATTGCGAGACATTGGAGCGCGTGGAAATACCTAAATCTGTTGGACATATCGGTACAAAAGCATTCAGCGGATGTACTTCTTTAAAAGAAATTGAGATGCACGACTCTATACAGGACATATCCTTATGGGCTTTTGAGAACTGTAAGTCTGTCAAAGAGTTTACGCTTCCGGAAAATATTGACGAGTGGGATATAAGCAGTGAAATATTTAAAGGCTGGACGAGTAGGCAGACTATAAGAGCGCCCAAGCACTTGAAAAAATTTAAATTTTTGCAAAAATGGCGCAAAGGCTGTAGAGCAAAGATAATTTACTTTTGATTAGTATTCATAAATGCTTGTCTTCAGACATACATTTTGTTGAGGTGTGTATGAAGAAAGTATCTAAATTCGCAAGCGCGATTACCAACGTAATTATCATAACAATGTTGTTGACGCTCACTTTGGTGAGTTTCAGCGGTCAGTATTCCTCATTCGTATTTACGCAAAACAATGACAGACCTTATTATAAAGGCAATACCTCCAGAGGGGAAGTGGCTTTGATGATCAACGTATATTGGGGTACGGAGTATCTTGACGGTATGCTTGAGGCTCTTGCCAAGCACAATGCAAAAGCCACGTTTTTTGTAGGCGGAAGTTGGGCGGCAAAAAATAAGGAATATCTTGACAAGATGTTGGAGGGAGGTCACGAACTTGGCAATCACGGTTATTTCCATAAGGACCACGCAAAACTTGACGCCAAGCAAAACGAAGCGGAAATAACTTCGACAAATACTCTTGTAAAGGGACTGACCGGGTATGACATAACTTTGTTTGCGCCGCCGTCGGGAAGTTTTTCCGACACAACATTAAAAGTTGCTTACGCTCAAGGTATGAGTGTAATAATGTGGAGCAGAGATACGATAGATTGGCGAGATAAAGACAGTTCGTTGGTGTATAGCAGAGCAACCAATAAGATAGGCGCGGGAGATATGATACTTATGCACCCAACTGCGCATACGTTGGCGGCTTTAGGGGAAATATTGACATATTATGAAAATAATAATCTTACGCCGGTGACGGTATCGCAAATAATATCGCAAGAAATTATTTGATGTAGCAAGTGAAAATTTTGAGTATGTAAAATAATTCAAAAGCAGTATTTATACTTTACGAATGACAATAATTATATTATAATATCCATATATTAAAGAGACAGAGGAAGATTATGAACAAAATTTATAGATTTCCCAGCGGGCTTAGGCTTGCTTATAAATATTCTCCCGCCGTTCGTTCGGTGGGAATTGCAGTGATGACGGCAGTCGGCAGCGGCAATGAGACAGCGCAAAACAACGGCATTTCGCACTTTATAGAGCATATGTATTTCAAGGGCACAAAGGACAAATCTTCCTTTGAGATAGTGGAATACGTGGACGGAATAGGCGCTCAAATCAATGCTTTTACTTCAAAGCAAACTACTTGTTTTTATACGCTGTCAATCGACACGGAAGCGGAAAATTGCCTTAAAATATTGAGCGAAATACTTTTTGAATCTACTTTTGACAAAGAAGAAATGGAGAGGGAAAAAGGCGTCGTACTTGAAGAAATATCTATGTGCGAAGACGATAATTCCGACGTGGTTTTGGATATGCTTGCCGAAGGGTATTTTGGCAACAATCCGCTTGGCAGAACTATTCTTGGAGAGAGAGAAAACGTCAAAAACTTTACTCGCGACGACTTGATTGAATATATAGGCAACAACTATTGCGCAGAGAGCAGCGTCGTGTCTATTGTGGGAAATATCGAGTTTGACAAAGCAAAAGAACTTGTAGAAAAATATTTTGAAGGTAAATTTTCTTCCAACTGCAAGAGGTCTTGGCACGATATAAGGCATAATACGCAAAGAACAGTGCTTTCCAAATATAAAGATATTGAGCAATCCAATATTGCCATAGCATTTCCTGCATTTGAATACGACAGCAAACTTACTATGGCAGAGGCACTTGTCAATACCATCGTCGGAGGCGGAATGAGTTCTAGACTTTTCCAGGAAGTGAGAGAGAAGAGAGGACTTGCATACAACGTCTATACCTATAATTCTTCTTATGTCAACAACGGTGTGATGTCGTTGTATATCGGTACAAACGTCGAATCTGTCAAAAAAGCCGTAGATTGCACTTTGGATCTTATTGAAGATTTGAGAAAGAACGGATTGACGAAAAAAGAGTTGGAAAGAGGAATTGCTCAACTCAAGGGCAACTACGTGCTCGGACAGGAGAGCAACGGAGTAATGATGCGAGTCAACGCTAAGAACGTCTTGTTTACAGACAGAGTTTTTGACATTGACGAAAAACTCAAAGAGATAGACTCTATCACGTTGGAGCAAACAAAAGAAGTCATTGACTATACCTACGATTTGTCAAAGGCAAGTCTTGCTTACGTCGGCAAGAAACCAAAGTGCGACGTAAACAAATTGATTTAACTTTCATTTACCAAAGCGTTTGGCGGTAGTTTGTGCTACCGCCATATTTTAATAATCACATATTATAATTTGTCGCAAAATCACGAGATAATACAAACAATATGTGTAAATATTTGTACATATTAAATAATTTTTTAAATTTTCTATTAAAATCTATATATAAAATATATATTTACTTTTAAAATTATTGAAATTTATCAATTCAATGTGCTATAATCTTATATAGTTAGATTGGAATGGAAAGTGTGTGTATAATCTAATAGATTATAAGGAGATAATTTAATGGCAAAAACTCAAGAAGAGAACAAGCAGCCTGCAAAGAGAAACAGCAGAAGAGTAAACGGCGTTATCATAGCGTTGGTATTTTTTGTTTTGGATTTGATTTTGTTGGGCGCGTTTGGTAAATCGGGACAAGCCGTCACAGACTTTTTTGTAGGAATTTTTGGATACGCTATATACGGATACAGTTTTGCGCTGACGTTGCTTGGCGTATTCTATATATTTAATCTTAGAGCAAGACAGAGCAAAAAAATCGTATTTATCTATGCGTTGATTACGGTTACGACAATCACTTTTGCTCATATCTTGGGCTCTCACAATTATGCTCTCAACGGTTGGGGACAGTATATCTCGTCTTCATATACTCAGGCTAATACCGCAGGCGGAGCAGTGGCAAGTATCTTCCTATATTTGTTTGCGACTAGATATATCTATATTTTGACGCTGGTGGCAAACGGAATAATTACTGTGGGATTGATTGCAATTGCAATACTTTTGCAAGTCAATATTGATATAAATCTTGTTCCTAAGAGAGCAAAGAAGGTCAGAGGTGTGAGCCACTCCAATATCAACGTATACGATTTTGAAGGAGAAGAAACTTCGCCTACGCTCAATAATCAAACTGTCAAAGGCAGAAATCTTGGAGAAAAGTTGTTTAGAAGAGGGGGAAGAAATGGGCTAAACGACTATAAGCCTATTGACAGCGTCAATATTTCCAATGACAAGCCTATTGATTTATATCCAAACAACTACAACAATGTCCGTTTTGAAACGGATTATAATACAGGCTACGTTCCCGAAGACCCTCAACTTATTCTAGATACGCAGGATATAAGAGACGAGGCTATTCGCAATGATTATATCTACGCAGGCGAAGACGTTTCTAATAACAACAATACCAATACTACGATTAGTAGCGTTCAAAGAGATTATTTGGGAATTGACGGCTCGCAAAGACTCAACGTGATAGACGAGGGGGCAGTTACGGCTCCGATACCCGAGCCTAAGCCGGAGCAACAACCTCCGCAGATGTCTCAAAGGGAAAGAACGCAATCTATATATGAAAGATTTCAATCAGACTCTCATACGAGTGACGTATATATGGAAAACGGACGTATTCCGTCATATTATTCGCAAATTCACCAGTCGAATAATGAAGACGCAAACGACCAAAAGCAAGAGCAAGAACCTGCCATTCAAAATCAAAACAACGAGAAGACGGATAGTCATAATCAAGAACCTTTATCATTCAACGAAAGGCTTAATCGCATTTTGAATTCGTCCGACGAACAAACTGATTTGGGCAACTTTGAATTTCCTTTCGGTGGGAATAGCAAAGCAAAGACAATCAAAGAGCAATCTGTTGACGGTGACAAAGAGGCTAATACTGTTGAAGATATAAAAGAGCAGCCTCAAACAGAAAAGATTGAAGTCGTCGAAGAGCCAAAAGCCGTGAGTGATACTCAAAAGATAGTTGAAGACAAGACGGAGACCAGACGAGAAGAGAGTATGGACGAGTATATTGCTCGAATGAACAGAGAAAAGCAGGCGCAAGAGCCTTCTCCTGTCAAGAATTATAACGTGACTGACGGCGTGAAAGTAGAAAAGCCTGTGGAAAATAGCGACGGATATTTCCAAAAGACTTACGACAAGCCAAAGCCTATAGTGGCAAAACAGCCACCTGCGCAACCTGCTCAACAAAAGGCGCAAAGCGCTCCTAATATAGACACCGGAAATAAGCAGCCGCAGGCAAGTCAAGAGGAGCAGAAAAAAGAGGAGAAGCCAAAGGTAGTAAAGACTCCTTACATTCCGCCAAGTATAGACAACCTCATTGATTATATACCTGACGTAGACGACAACGAAGACTTTATGGAAAGGACGAGAATAATCGAGAGAACTTACGCCAACTTCGGTATAGAAGTTCACGTCAAGAATATAGTAAGCGGTCCGTCGGTCACTAGGTATGAATTTGAAATACCAGAGACGTTGTCGGTAGATAAGATACCGTCTAAGTTGAATAATATTCTTATGGCGCTGGCAGTTGAGACTGCGAGAATTGAGGCGCCTATTCCCGGCAAGTCACTTTGCGGTATAGAAGTGCCCAACAAGGTGCGCAAGACGGTGGGACTAAAGGAATTTATTGCAAGCGAGAAATTCCAAAACAAAAAGGGGGGTCTGTGCTTTGCGCTCGGTAAGGACGTGGACAACAACTGTCACTACGAAGATTTGACTGACTTCCCGCACGGACTTATTGCCGGCGGTACAGGTAGCGGTAAGAGCGTATGCCTTAATACTATGCTTTGTTCGCTGATATACAAGTACTCTCCGGAGGAGTTGCGACTTATACTCGTAGATCCAAAGAGAGTAGAGTTTAGCAAATACCAAGCGCTTCCGCACTTGCTTACGCCAAAGATCTATAATACTCCAAAGGAGTCACTTGGCATACTCAAATGGCTTTGCGCAGAAATGGAGAGAAGATACGCATTGTTTGCAAAGCGTTTTGTAGCAAAAATTTCCAGTTATAACGCAACCAAAGAGGTAATCGAAGCGGGCGAAACAATTCCGTATATCGTTACGATTATCGACGAGGTTGGTGATATTATGGTAAGCGAACAAGCCAAAGAATTCGAGACCTACGTCTTGACGCTGGCGCAAAAGGCGAGAGCGTGCGGAATACATTTAATCTTGGCTACGCAAAGACCGTCAGTTGACGTCATTACCGGTAATATCAAAGCCAACTTGCCTACGAGAATTGCATTTGCGGTTACCACAGGTACGGACAGTAGAACTATACTTGACAGCATAGGCGCAGAAGATTTGCTTGGTAAAGGTGATATGCTTATCAAGACTACTAAGTCAAGGTATATGGTGAGATTGCAAAATCCGTTTATCGACGACAGTGAAATTCAAAATATTATGAGAGATATCGTCAGTCACAATTCTGCATATTATGACGAGACTATTGAAGCGGAGATTGCTTCGATATCTGAACCTAAAAAGGAAGAACCGGTAGGCGGCAAATCCCTTGAGAAGATAAAAGAATTTGACTTCCCGGACGACTTGTGTCCTGATGTACTCAAGAGAATTGTCGGACTTGACAACGTGTCTATATCTTGGATGCAAAGAGCATTTTCAATAGGCTTCTCACGAGGCGGAAAGATTTACGATTGGCTTATGGCTTGCGGATATATTGAAAAGCAAGGCTCAAAGTGTATATGTTTGCTTTCCTCTGAGCAGGTGGACGAGATAATCGAAAACGCGCGCTTGAACAGTGCAGATAGCGCAGATGGTTACGAGCGCGAATAGAGTGAAATAACAACAACGGTAAGGGGAATTAGATTTAAGGAGAGTTAGAATGGGCAAGAGCGCATCTATGACGTTGCCTACCAAAATCACTATTGTCAGACTGGTTATGATTCCGCTGATTTTGGTATGTTATTGTCTTCAACCTTTGTATAAATACCTTTTTATTATTACGGCGGTGTTATTTATCATAGCGTCAATGACCGATTATTTGGACGGACATATCGCGCGTAAATACAATATGGTAAGTGATTTGGGAAAACTGCTTGACCCAATTGCGGACAAGGTGCTTGTGGCGGCTGGACTTTTTATCTTGGTGGATGGAAATTATATTCCCGAAATACCGTATGTCGCAATGATTTGTTCGGTGGTCATAATGGCAAGAGAGTTTATGATTGGAGTTTTGCGTCAGGTAGCCGCTCTAAAGGGAGTTGCTTTGGCGGCTGACAAACTCGGAAAAATCAAGACGGCAACGACTTTGTTTGGCTTGACTTTCTTACTGTGCTCGGCAAATAACGCGCTGGTATTTAAGATATTTAGGTATATCGGCATAGTATTGTTCTTACTGGCTACGTTGTTTACAGTGATATCGGGTATCAATTATATTGTCAAAAATGCACAACTTTTGTTGGGAGAAAAGCAAGAAGTCAAAGTAGAGCAACAGGAGACAAATACTCAAGACATTGAGAAAGAGGACAAAGAATGAAGATAGGACTGATATCTTTAGGGTGCGATAAAAACCGTATTGACAGCGAGAATATGCTTGCATATTTGCAGGACGACGGATATGAATTGACAGGAGAGCCAAGCGAGGCGGATATAATAATCGTCAATACCTGCGGTTTTATCGACAGCGCAAAACAAGAAGCAATAGATACTATTCTTGAGATGGCGGAGTATAAAAAAGATAAGTGCAAGTATCTTATAGTCACAGGTTGTCTTGCTCAAAGATATATGCAAGAACTTGAGAATGAATTTCCTGAAGTGGATATGTTTTTGGGTACGGCAAACTACCATAAGTTGCCGATATTGATAAAGAATATGGTGCAAGGTCAAGGCGAAAAGTGCTACGTCAACGATAAGGACGACAGGAAGTTTTCTCCCAAAAGAGTGTTGACTACGCCTTACCATTACGCATATCTGAAGATTGCCGAGGGTTGCGACAACAAGTGTACATATTGCGCTATTCCCAATATACGAGGCAAGTATACTTCAAGGAAAATAGAAGACATAGTCGACGAGGCAAAGTTGCTTATCAAAGATTACGGCATCAAGGAGTTGATAATCGTCGCGCAAGACGTGTCGAGATACGGCATAGACCTTTACGGCGAAATCAAGTTGATAGAATTGCTCAAGGAGTTGTCGGCGCTTGACGTGGAGTGGATAAGACTTTTGTATCTCTATCCCGAGCAGGTCACAGAAGAACTCATTGAATATATGGCAAGCAATCCCAAGATATGCAAATACGTCGACATACCTTGCCAACACGTCAGCAACAAGATTCTCAAACTTATGAATAGAAAAGTCACCAAGGAACAAATCGTCAACCTTGTGGATATGATAAGGCGGCACGGAGATTTCACAATTCGTTCGACGTTTATCGTAGGCTTTCCCAGAGAAGAGCAGGAGGACTTTGAAGAACTCAAAGAGTTCATATCGACGGCAAGACTTGATAGATGCGGATTCTTTGCCTATTCAATGGAAGACGGTACTCCTGCAAGTAGACTAAGCGGTCAAATTGCCGAAGACGTCAAATTGCAAAGACAGGAAGAACTTTATGCTTTGCAAGAAGGTATTATGGCAGACAAACTCAAGGAGAGAATAGGTTGCGTCGTTGATGTGATATACGAAGGCATTGATTACGACTTGCAATTGTTTTATGGCAGAAGCAGTCACGACGCTCCGGAGATTGATACCAAAGTCTATTTCTATTCCGACACGCCAGTCGAAATAGGAAAAATATATAAAGTAAAACTCCAAGAGGTCGACGGAATTGATTATTTTGGAAAAGTCGAGGAGAATTAGGGAGGAAAATATGATCGAGACTTGCAAAAACTACTGTGTGCTTAAAGCCTTTGACATTGACGCTGATATGCTTGCCAGATGTAAAAAACTTGCAAGCGTGGACGGCGTGAGTTTGGAATTCAAACAACTCAATCTTGATTGCAAAATTACTCTTATCAACAAGAGCGCAAGTGATATTGAATTTCAGAGAATTTTGGATTTGATACTCGATACGCTTGGGGAAAACGTCTATGCCAATTACGATACGACTTTAGAGCAGTGCGTAATAGAAAACGCAAGAAACAAAGGCGCAAAGATTGCAGTTGCAGAGTCGTTGACAGGAGGAATGATATGCTCGAGACTTGTCAACGTGTCGGGAAGCAGCAGCGTGCTTTACGAGGGCTTTGTTACTTACGACGTATCTTCAAAGGTGCGTAGATTGCACGTTAAATTGGCGACTATAGAAGAGCACGGCGTCGTAAGCGAAGAAGTTGCGAGAGAAATGGCGCAAGGACTTTTGCAAAACAATGAAATAGACTTGGCAATTGCCACCACAGGTTGCGCAGGACCGTCCAGCGACGATTATGATACTCCTGTCGGGCTTTCTTATATAGCAATTGGCAATAGATATGCGATTGACGTATTCGATACGTTTTTTGACAAAGACAGAAACGAAATCAGAAAGTGTGTGACAAATACAGCGTTGTATTTGGCGCTTAAAAATATAAAAGAACTTTAATATGAGGTATTATTATGGAAAAAGAGAAGAAAGACGTTGAAAAAGAAAAATCAGAACTTGTGGCAGACGCTATTGCAAAGATTGAGAAGCAATACGGCAAAGGCTCTATCATAAGACTTGGAGATAAAGAAATAGAACATATTGACGTAATAAGCACGGGATGTTTGACTCTTGATATGGCTTTGGGCGTAGGCGGTTTGCCAAAGGGCAGAATTATTGAGATATACGGACCGGAGTCTTCAGGTAAGACTACAGTTGCTTTGCACGCAATTGCGTCTTGTCAAAAGGAAGGCGGATTGGCGGCGTTCATAGATGCAGAACACGCTCTTGACCCAATCTATGCGGAGAAACTCGGCGTCAACGTCAAGGATCTTTACGTCAGCCAACCGGACAGCGGCGAGCAGGCGTTGGATATATTGGAGACGATGGTAAGAACAAACGCTATGGACATCATTGTCGTAGACTCTGTTGCGGCATTGACGCCAAAGGCAGAAATCGAAGGCGAGATGGGACAGTCTGTCATCGGTCTTCAGGCAAGATTGATGTCTCAAGCGGCTAGAAAGTTGACTGCAATTATCAATAAGACAAAGACTTGCGTAATTTTTATCAATCAATTGAGAGAAAAAGTCGGCGTTATGTTTGGAAATCCCGAAGTAACTCCCGGCGGTAAGGCATTGAAGTTTTATTCAAGCATAAGAATAGAGGTTAGAAAGGGTGACGCTATTAAGGACGGAAGCGACTTTATTGGTAGCAGAGCAAAGGCAAAAGTCGTCAAGAACAAAGTTGCGCCTCCATTCAAAACGGCTGAATTTGACATTATTTTTGGCAAAGGTATATCCGCCAATGGCTGTCTTGTAGATATGGGCGTTGCAATGGATGTGTTGAAAAAGAGCGGCTCTTGGATTAGTTACAACGACGAAAAGATAGGTCAAGGCAGAGATAAGACGATACAGTATCTTGAAGATAATCCTGAAGTTGCTCAAGAAATCAGAACCAAGATTATGCAAAAAGCGCAAGAAGAATAAATATACATAATATTTTTGATTTTATGAATAGACGCGACTCAACGCCGCGTCTTATTTACAAAGAGCGTAAACTAATATAATAATACTTGAAAAGTGTTATTTTATTTGATAAACTAAATAAAAAGACTTTGAGGTGTAAGTATGATAGAATCTAGATGCGGATTGCTGTGCAGCGAATGTGCATACCGCGAGCAAACAGGATGTAAGGGATGCGCGCAAATGAATAAGCCGTTTTGGGCAGATAGTTGTCCTGTTAAGTCTTGTTGCGAGTCCAAGGAAAGGGAGCATTGCGGTACGTGTGAAAATTTTTCTTGCGAATTATTGCACCAATTTGCTTACGATGAGAAGCAGGGTGACAACGGTAAGCGTATCGAACAATGCAAGATTTGGAAGAATCAAAACTAAAATACTATATATAGTGGCTACTATTGAGTAGTGACAACAATATATTAAGTATTAGATTTTAAATTTTTTAATATTATAATAAATATTGATATAATTACTATTGACTTTATTACGTTGAATAGGCTATAATTAAGTTGCATAAATTTTTTTATGTTGAAACTTAACAATTTAATATAGGAGGCAAAGATGGAATTCAGTATGAATTGCTTTGATTTTCTCCTTGGGGTAGATGCGAATGTAGGATGGGCTATCGGTCTAGTATTTGCCGTCATTATTTTTTTGGGCGCAGGTATAGGCTTAGGCATTTTGATATACAAGTCGTATGCAAAGAAAACTGTCGGTGGTGTTAAGGAAGAGTGCGAGAAGATGAAAAAAGAGGCTCGCGATGAATCCAAGACCTATCTCAAGGAAGCAAAAATTGAGGCAAAAGAAGAGCAGAACAGACTCCGTAAGGAGTTTGAAAGTCAGTCAAAAGAGCAGAAAGCAGAAATAGCCAGAAGCGAACAAAGAGTTGCTCAAAGAGAAGATCAACTCATTAAAAGAGAGATGGCTATTGATAAAAAATCCGATCTTATTGACGAAAAGAAGAAACAATTAGAGAGCAAAGAAAGAGAAATTGACGAGATTGAGCAAGAGTTGAAAAACGCTCGCGCCAATATGGTATCTGAACTTGAAAAGGTTGCAAAACTTACTCAAGAAGAGGCAAAGCAGATACTTATGGACGAACTTTTGGACGAAGCAAAGAAAGACGCTGTCGTCAAAGTAAAAGAAATCGAGCAAAAGGCTAAGGACGAAGCCGACAAAAAGGCAAAGAATATTATTGGACTTGCGATTCAAAGATGCTCAGCCGACCACGCGTCGGATATTGCCGTATCAGTGGTAGAGTTGCCCAACGAGGATATGAAGGGCAGACTTATCGGTAGAGTTGGTAGAAATATCAGGGCTATTGAAAACTCTACGGGCGTTGATTTGATTATCGACGATACTCCAGACGTAGTTACAGTATCGGGATTTGATCCTGTAAGAAGAGAGATTGCAAAGTTGACTATCGAGAGATTGGTTTCGGATGGAAGAATACATCCTGCAAAGATAGAAGAGACCGTTGAGAAAGTCAAGAGAGAAATAGAGCAGCAAATGAAAGAAGCGGGCGAAAATGCCGCTTTTGAAGCAAACGTATACGGCTTGCATCCGGAGATTATCAAGTTGCTGGGCAGATTGAAGTTCCGCACGAGTTACGGACAAAACGTGCTCAAGCACTCTTTGGAAGTAAGTTATTTGGCAGGAATGATGGCTGCGGAATTGGGCGCAGACGTCAAAGTGGCAAAGAGAGCAGGCTTGTTGCACGATATAGGTAAGGCTGTAGACCACGAAGTTGAGGGTACTCACGTTACGATAGGTGTAGACATTGCAAAGAAGTTTAAAGAACAGCGCAACGTCATTCACGCGATTGAGGCGCACCACGGCGACGTAGAACCTCAGACGTTGGAAGCAATTATAGTCCAGGCTGCCGATTCGATTTCGGGAGCAAGACCCGGAGCGAGAAGAGAGTCACTTGAGAACTATGTCAAGAGACTTGAGAAGTTGGAAGGCGTTGCAAATTCCTTTGACGGCGTAGAGCAATCGTATGCAATACAGGCGGGCAGAGAGATAAGAGTAATCGTAAAACCTGAAGTAGTCAACGACGAAGCAACGACGTTTATGGCAAAAGAAATTGCCAAGAAGATTGAAGCGGAACTTGAATATCCCGGTCAAATCAAAGTCAATGTCATCAGAGAAGTCAGACAAATCGAATACGCAAAATAATTGTTTAAAGAGGAGTATCGCAATGATATTCCTCTTTTTTGTTATTTAAAACAGTATTTTGCAAAGTATCATCGGCAATATCACAGTGCAAATAATTATGCAAACAGAGGTTATAATCGTCGTGATTAACGAGAATTTGAAAATACTTTTTAAGGTTGCGGGGCATCTGTCATTGCAGTAGAGATAGTGTGAATTGATATGAGATATAATCAGTACTATAGTAATGACATACATAGTATATATTATAAAATAAAATAATACCGCGTTGAGGATATTTATTACGATATTGTATTGCCAACTTCCTATAATGTTGACGGCAAGGCGGTAGGAAATAAATGTCACTACAAAATACATAAGCGCAAAAGCATATTTTTTGCGGTAAGTTATCATTGCGCAAAATGCGAACAGAATGTTAAATAATACATATTTGAGCGTGACTTTGAAATAACTGTATTCGCCTTGCAATAGCATTTGATAATAGTTATTGTGCGATAGTTGGTCTTGATAATTAAACACAATAAATATAGATATTGCAAAAATTGCGATATAAAGTCCAAAAAAAGTAATTAAGAATAGTTTGTTGTCTCTCAAGAAGTTTTTTATAAAAGGCGTAGCAACGCCCTTGTTGAGTTTAAATTTATTGTTTTTTGCCATAACTTTGCCTTTTTTTGATTTATATTAAATTTTATTTAGCATTTTGACAATATATGACAAATATTTTAAACTCAAGAAATTCTATCGCAAATATGCATTATCAATTGTTTTGAAGTAGGTTTACCTTTATCAATATCTATAGTGTTGCCAAATTCTTTATACAAATCTTCTACGTCACCGTCCAACCAGGCTTTGGATATGCAGTTTTGTATATTTTTATCAATAGCGCTGACTGTTTTTCCGTATTTTTTTGCCAAAATCTCATAGCCATTGAGTTTTAGCGGCAAAATATTGCTTCCCAGAGTTTGCATCTTTACAAGGTCAAAAATATATTTATAGCCCGAGCATTTTGGGCGCAGTCCAATAGATAGCATATAAGAATAAATTTTTTGTTCCATATCTCAATTTTATTACAAATCCAAGGCAATTATATGTCTTATAATGTAATTTTGGCATAAAAAATGTTTCTTGCGACACACTAGGGGAAAACAACGATTAGGAGTTTGATATGAAAAAGAAAATTTTATTCACAACTTTGCTTATGGCTTTGGCAATGCTTGTAGTTTTTCCAATGGGTATGAGCGCGAAAGCGTCGTGCGATACGGTGACTACCGGTGATTTGCCTTTACAGCCAAACGGCTTTGGAGAATGTTTGACAGAATATTATACAGGCGAGGTGCTTTATCAATATAATGCGGATGAAAAGCACGAGATTGCCAGTATGGTAAAAATTATGACGGCAAATCTGATTTTTGAAGCCATTGACGAGGGAAAAATCAGTTATGACGAAATGATTACCATTTCTCCCGAAGCAAGCGCAATGGGCGGTAGTCAAATGTTTTTGGACGCAGGAGCAAGTTATAGCGTCAATGATTTGCTCAAGGGCATTATCGTAGTATCTGCAAACGACGCGTCTTACGCTATGGCGGAGCGCATAGCGGGAAGCGTAGACTCTTTTGTAAGTATGATGAACGAGAAGGCAAGTCAACTTGGAATGAACAATACCAAGTTTGCCAACTGTACCGGACTTCCCAGCGAAAGCGAACAATATTCTACGGCAAGAGACGTCAATATTATGACTAGAAGTCTTATGAGCCACGATAAATACTTTGAGTACGCCGGCGTATGGATGGAGGATTATCAACACCCATCGGGAAGAATTACTCAATTTGTCAATACCAACAAACTTATAAAGCAATACAGCGGTTGTAAGGGCGGTAAGACAGGTTATACGGACAAAGCGGGACACTGTCTGTCTGCGTGCGCTGAGCGTAACGGTATGAAAGTAGTTGCAACTATAGTCGGAGGCAGCGACAGTAAGTCGAGATTTAACCAAGTAAGGGCTATGTTTGACTATTCTTTTGCCAACTACGTCAATAAGATATTCTATAGAAAAGGTGACGTGTTGGGCTCTGTTCAGGTTAAGAAGTCGCCTATAAAGTCAATTGAGGTTGCTTGCGGAGAGGATATTACCAAATTTTCTAAGGTTGGAGCGTCGTCCGAGGAATTGCAAATAGTATTGCCTCAAGAGATTAAGGCGCCAATCAAGAAAGGAGACGTCGTAGGTAAGGCTGTCTATCAAATGGACGGACAGGAGCGCAGTGTGGATATAATTGCTATGCAGGATGCAAAGAAGAGCACTTTCCTTGACTTTATAAAAGACGTCACAGGCGAGTGGTAAAATAAAGATTGAGAAATATAAAAAGGCGGAATTATATAGAATTCCGCCTTTTTAGATATATTTTTTCCGAGAATATAAAATCAATGTCAAAAATAAGGTATATTATTGACTTGGAAGGGAATTTAAATTATAATATATATGTAGAATTATGTTCAACGGTAAAACGTATTGCAGTTACCGTTAGTCGGAGAAGTGATGGTATCTTTTATTCAAATGATCATAGGGGACAGTATTGTCAAAGCGCTAGGCTTTGGTATGGCGGTTTTGTGCGTTTTTGCGTATTTGATTGCTATGATTATCGCTATTATCGGTCACGAACTGTCGCACGGCTACGTTGCGCTTTGGAACGGAGACAAGACGGCTAAATTTATGGGTAGGCTTTCGCCCAACCCTGTCAAACACTTTGATTTGATTGGACTGGGTATGATGCTGCTTATCGGCTTCGGTTGGGCAAAACCTGTGCCGATTGATCCCAGAAACTTCAAAAAATATAAAAAAGGTATGGTATTGACCGCTTTGGCGGGCGTAACGTACAACTTGATTTTGGCAATAATAAGTTCGCTTTGCTTGGCTATACTTATGAAAATCACTGGCGGAACGGTCAATATAGAAAGCGGTTGGGCTTACGTGATAATGTTCTTCTATTATCTATTCCAACTTTCTATTGCGTTCAACGTGGCGTTGATGGTATTCAACTTGTTGCCAATATATCCGTTGGATGGATTTAGAGTCGTTGAGACGCTGACAAAGCCGGACAATAAATACGTCAATTTTATGTATAAGCACGGCGCGCAAGTAATGATTGCTTTCTTGCTTATATGCTTTGTATTGGGAAGATTTATTCCGCAAATAGACGTATTGTCTAATATTATACGTCTTGTGCGTAAATGCTTAGATTGGGTATTTACGGCTATATTCGGACTACCGCAGGGGACGTTGTTGGGGTGAGTTATGGCAAACTTTTATGAAAAAAGCCATCCGGCAAATAACTTAATACTCAATATCCAAGATTTCAGCGGACCTATTGAACTTTTGTACGAACTTATTATAAGAGACGGTAGGTATGACATCAAGACGTTTCCGTTGGCGCAAATAACGGATTCGTATATACGGCATATGGAACAAGTGGAAAAACTTGATATGGAAGAAGCGAGCGAATACATAGTAATTGCCGCAACTTTATTGGAAATCAAGTCAAGAGCGTGCTTGCCTGTAATCGAAGAATATTTTGACGACGAATACGATGATTACGGAATAGACCCTGAAGAAGAGTTGAGACGTAAACTTTTGATGTTTGAGATGTTTAAAACTCAGGCGGCTAAACTTAAAGAAAGAGAAACTTTAAATAAGTTTTATCGCAGACCTAAGTTTACAAATGCCGACGCTATAATCGTTGTCAACGACTTTTCTTTTGATAAGTTGATTGAGGCGTACGGTAAATTGCTGCTTAGAATGACAGAGAAAGAACAGCGTCAAGCCGTAAAGAAAATTCAAAAGGATAGATTTACCGTAGCGGATAAGATTGAATACATATCAAAAGTGGTGATAGAAAAAAAATCAGTTGTATTCAACAAACTATTTGAAAAGGACATAACCAAGAGCGAGGTAATTACGACCTTCCAAGCGCTTTTGGAATTGATGAAAAAGCAGATTGTAACTGTTATGCAAAAGAATTTTGCCGACGATATATTGATTATGCTCAACGACAGCGTCGACCAAGAGAATTTGGATATGCAACAATTGAAACAAACGGAGGAAACTTATTGATATGGAAAACTTATTTGAGACGGTCGAGGCGATATTGTTTTCAGCCGGAGTGCCATTAAAGAGAAGCGAAATACTCAACGGTCTCCCCGATGAAGTCAGTCGTAAGGAATTGAATGCTGTAATTGAAAAAATTGCGGAGAAATACAGCGGCGATAGCGGTATTGTATTGGAAATCTTCAACGATAAGTTGCAATTTGCATCTAATAGCAAGTACGGAGAGATTGTGAGTGATATGTTGCGTCCGATCAGAGAAAAGGAATTGTCGAAGACCGTGCTTGAAGTGCTTTCTATAATTGCATACCGTCAGCCTATCACAAGATCGGAAATTGAAGATTCAAGAGGCTCGGCAAGCGCAGATTACGCGCTTGGAGTATTGCTCAAAGTTGATATGATAAAGACTTGCGGGTTTAAAGATGCGCCAGGTAAGCCTATTCTGTATGGCACGACTGACGAATTTTTAAAGAAATTCCAATTGAGAAGTCTTGACGAGTTGCCTGATTACGACGATATTATGCGCCGTCTTGTAGAGTTCAGTAACTACAACATACAAACAGACGGATTGTATAGAGAGCGTGTGATAGGAGATAAGTTTGAAGATGAAAACGACGAAGAACTCAATCAAATGATTGATATGAATGAAATTCCCGAGTTCTTGCAGGGTGAAGATTTGCAGACTGTCAAAGGAAACGGCGAGGAGTATATTGAAAGAGAAGTTGCCAGTGACGTGGACGACAGTGCTCAAGACTCTACTGACGACGATGACGACGGCGATATTGTTACTTGATATCATAATATAATCGTGAGCGAAGATACGGCTTTTAAGGTCGTATCTTTTATTTTTTCAAATAAAACTTGTTATATTGCGTAAAATATGGTTATGTGGTTGCTATATTTGGTTTTTGCAATGATTTTAATGCTTTATTGCATTATATTTTTGATAGCGTATGGCATAAAGTTTGTTTTTAGATTAGATTTAAACAATATGAGCGTGTGTTTTAAGTGCTATATTCTTGATTGGATAGAGGTGTTATGTATAAAGACGTTTGTATGTAACGGCGTATTTTATTATCAAATAAATAAAAAGCCTATTAAAACTGTTTCTGAAAACCGCGATACAGATATTAAAAAGCAAAATAAGCGCAGTAAGAAGAGTAAACTTAAAATAGGCGCCTATATATCTAGGCTGTGGAGCAAACTGCCAAATATCAAGATAAGACGCTTAAGCATAAATTACGGCGCTTCATTTGAAGAAATTAAAGGCAGAGCATTGCTTGACGGCTGCGCGATGCTAATTTCAAATACTTTAATGGCTGTTAGTGGTGAAAAATTGAGATTGCAGGAATTTGAACTGCAAAACATAAGTCAGAAATCTAATCTAAATGGGGTAGACGTGGAGTGTGTGTTGGGGTTTTCTATAATTAAAATTGCTGCGTATGTTATTTATGCAATGACGGCTAAGAAAAAATATGAAGTTGCAATATAAAATAATTTTAAATATTTGCGCATAATAAACTTGACTTAACAAATTTAAGGAGTAATTTATATGGACAATATCGACAATTCTTTGCAGGAAATTATGAACAGTACGTTGGACAATTTAAGAGGACTTGTTCAAAGCGAAGATATGATTTTTAAGCCCATCTATCTTGACGAAAAGACGATGGCAATTCCTCTGACAAAGGTATCTGTAGGATTTGTCAGCGGAGGAGGCGGCGGACAGACAAGAGAAGGTCAGCCTATAAAAAGTGACAAACTTCAACCTTACGCAGGTGGTGGCGGTGGAGGTATTTCAATGTCTCCAATGGGATTTTTAGTGTTTTATGACAATGAGCCGGTGCTTGTAAAGGTAGATGAAAAAAGTAGTTCCGACAAGTGGAAAGACTTGATTTCTGCGACAGTAAATTTAGTAAAGGATAAAAAGTAATGGGTAAATATTTCTCAATTAAAAGTGTTTTTAAAATTATATTTATAATTATAGCAATAATATTGACAAGTTATATAATATTTAGTTTTTCAGATGCGTTAAATATAACTAATGATAATTATGTATCAAATTCGGGCTTAGACAACTCAAATTGGCAAAACAATGCGCTGGGAGATAGGGATTTTAATCAAAACAGCGCTAAAGGCGGCAAAGCAGGCGAAGAGGTATCTTATATCAACAAGTCTTCGGCAATGGCTGTCGTAGAAGCGTCTACTATGAGAGTGCTTGTCGAGCATAATAAAGACGTTAGATTGGAGATGGCAAGTACGACTAAGATTATGACTGCGCTCGTCGTAATAGAGAATGATGACTTGGATAAAGAGTTTACTATACCGGACGAGGCGGTTGGAGTCGAAGGCTCTTCTATCTATTTGAAGAGTAAAGAAATATGGACAATTCGGGACTTGCTATACGGGCTTATGTTGAGAAGCGGTAACGATGCGGCAACTGCTTTGGCAATTTCGACAGGCGGAAGTGTCGAACATTTTGTGGAAATGATGAACGACAGAGTAAAGCAATTGGGATTGACAAACACTCACTTTGAAAATCCTCACGGACTGCACTCTGACGAGCATTATACTTCGGCTTATGATTTAGCAATAATATCTGCGGTTGCTATGCAAAATCCAATATTTAAAGAGGTTGCCGGTTGCAAAATGTATACCGTGCAGGCAAATTCAAGTCACCCGACATATTATTTTGCCAACAAAAATAAGATGCTGGGTATTTATGACGGCGCAAACGGTATTAAGACCGGGTATACTAAGGATTCGGGACGTTGTCTAGTCACTGCTGCCGAGCGTAACGGTATGCAATTGATAGGCGTAGTGCTCAACGTCTACGATCACTATAATGCCAGCGCAATAAATTTTGATAAAGCATTTGAAAATTACTTGCCGGTGTCTATTGGAAAGAAGGGAGATACTCTCGAAACGCTAAATATTGAGGAAAAAAATTATAATCTTGCATTGCAAAACGATCTTGTTTTGCCTCTCAAAGAGGGGGAAATCGTCGGTATTAAGTGCTGTTTTGAGATAAACGAAGATTTGCAAGCGCCGTTAAATGCAAATTCTATTATAGGAAAAATGCTGTTTTATGACGATAATCGTTTGCTTTTTAGCGCAAATATTGTTAATATGGAAGCAATTGACGATTTAGGAGTATTGCGCAAACTTTCCGCTTATTCGGGAGAAATGCGTATAAGCGTAGAAAATGGAGAGATTAAACAAATATTTAGCGTCGACGGGAGCGGCGTCACGGCGTGGAGCAGACAAACTCATTGAGGAAGGTCGAGTAAAAGTCAACGGTAAAGTTGTCAAAGAACTTGGTTCCTCGATAAATGAAAAAAACGATACCGTTATGGTTGACGATAAGATTGTTAAGCCTGTAAATGATTACGCATATATACTATTTTATAAGCCAAAGGGTTGTATTACTACGGTGAGTGACGATAAAGGCAGAAAGACGATATATGATTATCTGCAAGATCTCAACGTGCCGCATCTGATACCGGTGGGAAGATTGGACTACGATACCGAAGGTATGCTCATTATGACCAATGACGGAGATCTTGCCTATAAGTTGACGCACCCCAGTTATGAAATACCAAAGACGTATCTTGTCAAAGTTGACGGCGAAATGCCCGAGCATAAACTTGCTCAATTGCGAAAGGGCGTGCTCGTGGACGGCGAAAAGACAAAGAGATGTAAGGTAAAGTTGCTTGAATACAAAGACGGCGAATCTAAATTGCAGGTGACGATTACCGAAGGTAAAAACCGTCAGATAAGAAAGATGTTTGAGGCTGTCGAAAGAGAGGTAAAGTTCCTCAAAAGAATAGCGGTAGGCGAATTAAGGCTGGGCGGTCTGCCAAGAGGCGGATACAGATATCTCAACGACGACGAAATATATTATCTCAAAAATATGTGATAAAGAAGCGCTTTGCAATAGCAAGGCGTTTTTATATTAGTAAATACTATTACTTTTCTTTATATCTATAATTATTATAATATTTTATCAAATTAAATTAGATTTTCTTTGTTAAATTACTTGCAAAAAATCTCGAATGACAATATAATAGTTTTGATTGCAAAAGTTAGGCTTGAATTTTACTGAATTTTTAGTCTGCACAATATTTTGTTAATAAATCATTTATATATACAATATTTTGGAGGTTTATATGGAGAACAATACACTCTCGGCCAGCGCGAAAGCAATTGACAAGGCAACGAAGAACGTCAAGACTTTTATCGAAAGCATTGTTGACGCTGAAAGTTTTGTCGAGACTGACGTGTTTCTTACCGGCAAGAGTTTTGACGACGCTCAAGAGGCTTTGGGCGAAGGCGTTGTCACAGGTTACGCTACGCTAGGCGGCAATCCAGTGCATATCTTTGCGCAAAACGCCGACGTGCTTAAAGGAAGTTTGAGCGAGGCTCACGCCAATAAGATTTACAAATGTATGCAAAGGGCTATCAAGGCTGGTACGCCGCTCATTTCCGTTATAGACAGTTGCGGCGCACGAGTAGGCGAGGGCGCAAGCGTAATGGAAGGATATGCTAAACTTATTGCCGGCGGATTTGAAATTGCCGACGAAGTGCCGCATATTTGCATTGTCAAAGGCGTTGCAGTAGGAATGATGGCTACTTTTGTAGCGGGAGCAGATTTTGTCTTTATGTCAAAAGACGCTGTTATGTCTGTCAATTCGCCTATGTATCTCGTATCCGACGCAAAGTCGTTCCCGGTGGATTACAAGGCTAAACTTGGATACAAAGCGTACGAAGGCAATACTGACGTTGCGCAATTCGTATTCAACGACGCAAAAGATTTGGCAAAACAACTTCAAAAACTTACTTCCGTATTGTTGTCTGACGAGGGAGACGCAAAGGACGATCCCAACAGAGTAAACCCCAATCTTGAAAAGAAAATTTCCGCAAAACAAAGAACAGAATATATATTTGACCAGAAGAGTATCGTCGAGTATTGCCCCGAGTACGCAACCGAAGTCGTATGTTCGCTTGCAAAACTCAACGGTATTTCCGTCGGCGTAATTGCTACGGAAGGGGACTATATCTCTATCGAAGGTCTTGATAAGGCAAATTCATTTGTAGAGAAGTTGGAAGCGTATAATATTCCGCTCGTAACTCTCGTGGATTCGCTTGGCGTAAATTCTACGTTGGAGCAGGAAGTAAAAGGCTTTGCAAAGCGCACTAACGCTTTGATGAAGACTATCGCGACAAGCACAATCGCAAAGATTGGCGTAGCGGTGGGTAATGCCGTAGGTTACGCTTACAGCGCTTTGATGAGCAAGTCAATTGGTTTTGATTATACTTTGGCTACGTCAAACGCAGTCGTAGCGCCGGTAGGTATGCAGGTAAGCAAGGTAATTGCTACAGATCAAATCAAAGAACTCAAAAAGACTGCTAAAGAACTTGAGCAAAAGGCAGGCGTCGACGCTGACGCATTGGCAAAGGCAATGGCGTATTTCCAAAAAGTTATGGATAATATCTCTATCAAGGGCAAGAGCGAAGATGAAGTATACGCTCAAATGCAGTCTAATCCGCTTGTTGCGGCAAAGGACGGATATATCGACAACGTCATCGAGGCTACCAATTTGAGACCTTATCTTGCATCGGCATTGATGATGGTGTTGGGTATCTAAAGGCGGTAGAAGTATGTCAAAGAAAAAAATAATAAAAACAGTTATTATTTGCCTAGTCTTTGCAGCGTTGATTGCAGGATTGATTGCAATGATGATCTTGCCTCAAGAATACGGCAAGGACGATTCGCTTGGCATTGGAAAAAGCAGTTTTGGACAGAGAATGCTTATAGGTCTTCAAGTCGCAGTGCTCGGTATCGGCACGGTATTCGTAATGCTGATCCTTTTGATACTTGTCGTTACGCTTATGAGATTGATTTTCCAAGGCGCAGGCAAGTTGAAAGAAAGTCAGGCGGCAAAAAAGGCGCAGTCTTTGCAAAAGCAAGAAGCAATAATTGAAGAAAAAGTGGCAATTGATGAAGAGGACGAAGAGGTCGTGGCTGTCATTATGGCGGCGCTCAACGCTTACTACGAATCTCAAGAAGTGACTTACAAGTCCAACCTCAAATTCAGAGTTCGCTCTATTAAAGAAATTTAATCACAATAATATAAAGTTAGGAGAATTTATTATGCGTAAATTTAATATCAATGTAAACGGTAAAACCTATGCAGTAGAAGTAGAGGAGACTACGGACGGCGCAATCAGCGCGGTATCTGCTCCAGTACAGGTTGCAACTCCTGTTGCAAAGCCTGCTCCCGCAGCGGCTCCTGCCGGCAACGGTAAGCCTGTTAAGTCGCAAATGCCAGGTCTTGTAAAGAAACTTTGCTTCTCAAACGGCGCAACTGTAAAAGAAGGAGATGCAATCATCATTCTCGAAGCAATGAAGATGGACACTCCAATATCCGCTCCTTGTTCGGGCGTGATTACTTATTCTACTTCAGAAGGCGCAAACGTAGATTCCGGCGCAGTCCTTTGTACGATTGCATAATCATTGATTTATTGGAGGCAAAATGTTTAACATAATTACGACGCTTCAATCGTTTTCAATGGTAGAATCGCTCGAAAACCTGTGGCGCAGCACTGGATTTATGACGTCTTTGACACCGATATGGCAAAATCTGATAATGATGGCCATTGCGTGTTTGCTCATATATCTTGCAGTAGCCAAAGAATTTGAGCCTAACCTTCTGCTTGCGATCGGTTTTGGTATGTTTATTATAAATATCCCCGGCGCGTACAATATTCTGTACGGTACGTATGGATATACGTTTGCTGTCGATGGAGAAACGTTGATGTACGGCGAACAGGCTTTGTCGGGTACGATTGCAGAACTTGCAAATATTCTTGGAATTGCAGAGGATACGTTGAATTCTTTGAGTATGGTCGACAAAATCAAACTTATAGAAGATACGGTATTCGCATTACCTCAATTTGAGGCAATAAAAGACAGTATAGTCGTATCGCACGAAGTGGTAGCAGACCAAGGCTTGTTCTTCTATCTGTATAAAGGTGTAGAGTGGGTAATATATCCGCCGCTTATCTTCCTTGGCATTGGCGCAATGACAGACTTTGGTCCGTTGATCGCAAATCCAAAGTCGTTGATAATGGGCGCTGCCGCGCAATTGGGTATCTTCGTAACCTTTATTATTGCTATAAATATCGGTTTCACTGGCGAAGAAGCCGCATCAATAGGTATTATCGGCGGAGCAGACGGTCCTACGGCTATTTACGTTACCGTAAAATTAGCGGCTCACTTGTTGCCTGCAATTTCCGTAGCGGCATATTCGTATATGGCTCTTATCAAGGTAATTCAGCCTCCTATTATGAAACTTCTTACTACAAAGAAGGAAAGAGGTATCGTAATGGAGCAGTTGCGTCCGGTATCTAAGACGGAAAAGGTAATTTTCCCAATTGCTGTTACCGGTATAGTCGGCATAATTTTGCCGTCGGCAATTCCGCTTCTCGGTATGTTGATGCTGGGCAACCTTATGAAAGAGTCGGGAGTCGTTCCGAGACTTACAAATACCGCTAAGAACGAACTTATCAATATTATTACGATAATTCTCGGCGTAATCGTGGGAAGTAAAGCCACTGCGGACGTATTCTTGAACACAAGCACGCTTTTGATTATTTTGATAGGCGTATTCGCATTTGCATTCGGTACGGCAGGCGGATTGCTCATCGGTAAACTTATGAGCAAACTTTCAAAGGGCAAGATCAACCCGCTTATCGGTTCGGCAGGCGTATCCGCTGTGCCTATGGCGGCTAGAATTTCGCATATGGTTGGTCAAGAGGAAAACCCCAACAACTATTTGCTGATGCACGCAATGGGACCTAACGTAGCAGGCGTTATCGGTTCTGCCGTTGCAGCAGGCGTGTTGCTTGCTATATTCGGCGCATAATACAAAGAAGAGGTATATAAAATATGGTTAAGATTACAGAAACTATTTTGCGTGACGCTCACCAATCTCAAGCGGCTACTCGTATGAGACTTGACGAGATGTTGCCAATGTGCGAAAAATTGGACAACGCAGGTTATTATTCTATAGAGTGCTGGGGAGGCGCGACGTTTGACTCTTGTCTTCGTTTTCTCAACGAGGATCCGTGGGAAAGATTGAGACAGTTGAAGAAGGCTATGCCAAAGACCAAGTTGCAGATGCTTTTTAGAGGTCAAAATATCTTGGGATATAAGCACTATGCAGACGACGTCGTAGACGAATTTGTCAAGAAGACGATTGAAAACGGTTGCGATATTTTGCGTATCTTTGACGCGCTCAACGATCCTAGAAATATGGCGCAGGCTATCAAGAGTTGTAAGAAATACGGCGGTATATGCGAGGCTACGATATCTTATACTACGTCTCCGGTTCATACCAACGAATATTTTATCAACTTGGCAAAAGAACTTGAAGATATGGGTGCAGATAATATCTGTATCAAGGATATGGCAGGTATATTGTTGCCTTACGTTGCTTACGACCTTGTCAAAGGTATGAAAGCAGTGCTTAAGCCTTCTACTTTGATTCACTTGCATACTCACCAGACCGCGGGTACCGGCAATCAGACTTATCTCAAAGCAATTGAGGCTGGAGTAGATATTATCGACTGTGCATTGAGCGCTTTGGGTAACGGTACGTCGCAGCCTGCGACAGAACCTATGGTCGCAATATTGAAAGGAACGGAGTATGACACCGGTCTTGACGTGGCATACCTCAATGAGATATCCAATCACTTTAAGAAAGTTGCAGACAGACTTAAGGCAGACGGATGGTTGACAGAGAAGTCTTTGGCTACTGACGTAAACGCTTTGATTTATCAAGTGCCGGGCGGTATGCTTTCCAACCTCGTAGGTCAACTTAAAAAAGCCAACGCTTTGGATAAATACGAGCAAGTTTTGGCAGAAGTCCCCAATGTAAGAAAGGACCTCGGTTATCCGCCGCTCGTTACTCCGACAAGCCAGATCGTAGGTACTCAGGCAGTATTCAACGTGCTTGCAGGCGAGAGATATAAGATGGTTTCGGCAGAGACTAAGGGCGTATTGAAGGGCGAGTACGGAAAACTTCCTGCAGAGCCAAATCCAAAAGTTGTCAAACAGGTTCTTGGTGATGCAGAGAGAATTACTTGCAGACCGGCAGATCTTTTGAAGCCTGAACTTGCAAAGTACAGAGAAGAAATCAAAGAGTATATTGAGCAGGACGAGGACGTATTGTCTTATGCGCTTTTCCCGCAGGTTGCGCTCAATTTCTTCAAGTACCGTCAGGCAAATAAGAAACACGTAGACAGAGAAGTAGGAGACACCACAAAAGGTATCCAACCTGTTTAATAGTCGCATTTGACCAAGCGATAGTATCTAAGCATAGAAGTATTATTAAAATTATATAGATAAAAGAGAATTTTCGTAAAATACGATAGTTCTCTTTTTCTTTATTGATATATTATTTTACTTTTGTTTAGTTTTTTGATAAAATATTGATATGAATATATTATTAGTAAATGACGACGGAATATATAGTAGCGGAATCTTAAGACTTGCAGAAAAACTTAGCGTTGACAACGAGGTTACTGTAGTTGCTCCGCAAGGTCAAATGTCGGGCACTGGTCATAGTTTTACGCTTTATGGGTACGTAAATTTTGTCGAGTTAAATTTGCTTGACGGCGCGAAGTGCTTTGCTGTCAACGGCACTCCTGCAGATTGTGTCAAAGTTGCATTAAATTTGATATTGAAGAAAAAGCCGGATTTGATTATAAGCGGAATCAATAAGGGATTTAATCTCGGTACGGATATTTTTTATTCGGGGACAGTCAACGCCGCTTTGGAAGGCGCAGTACACAATATCAAATCAATTTCTGTGTCGCAAGATTATACTCTTGATAATTTTGAATTATCTTCGGACTTCATAGCAAGAAATTATCGAAAGTTGCATCAATTATTACCGCAAGACGCGCAGACTATATTCAATATAAACATACCGGCAGGGGATCAAAAAGAGATAGCAGGAGTTAAATTTGCCAAGTTAGGCGTAAGATATTTTGACGAAAATTACCGCTATGAAGAGGGTTTTGGATATAGAACCCATTGTAAGTGGACACTTTCTGAAAAAACGACGCAAGAAGATGACGTAATGCTGTATGACAAAAAGTTTATTATAATTTCACCTGTAAAGAATGATTGGAACAATATAGAATTTTTTGAAAAAATTAAGAATGAGATAATAGAATGAAAGCAATTGTAATAGGCGGCGGAGCAAGCGGAATGATGTGCGCAGTATTGCTTGCGCAAAAGGGCGTTGGAGTCTCCTTAATTGAAAAAAACGAAAAACTTGGAAAAAAATTATTTATTACAGGCAAAGGACGCTGTAATTTGACTAACAACTGCGATTTGCAGGACTTTTTTGCTAATATAGTTACAAATAGTAAATTTATGACGTCGGCGCTATACGGTTTTTCGCCCAAAGATACGATTGATTTTTTTGAAACCAACGGAGTAAAACTAAAAACAGAGAGGGGAAACAGGGTTTTTCCTCAATCCGATAAGTCAAGCGACATAATTAAATGTCTTGAAAGAGCGTTGCGAGCATACGGCGTCAAAGTAATGCTTAATACGAGAGTGGACGGAATTTGCGTAGAAGACGGATCTGCTTACGCAGTTAAGACAGCCGACGGCGAAAAGATTTTTGCGGATAAGATAGTAGTTGCAACAGGGGGAATATCTTATCAAGCAACAGGGAGTACCGGAGACGGATATAGATGGGCTAAGGCTTTGGGACATAACATAGTCGAGCCAAGACCTGCTCTTGTGCCAATACTGCTCAAAGAGCAGTGCGGATTGCAGGGCTTGAGTTTGAAAAACGTAAGCGCAAGCGTAGTTCGCGACGGAAAGACGCTGTTTTCGCAATTTGGCGAAATGCTGTTTACTCACAGCGGAGCGAGCGGTCCTATAATACTTTCACTGTCGTCGCTTATCAACAAGCATTATTCGGCAGGAAAGTTTGACGCGAAGTATAGTCTTTGCATAGATTTAAAGCCTGCTTTGGATAACGAAACGCTTCAAAATCGACTTATTAGAGAGTTTTCTCAAAGAAGCAACGTGGAGTTGAAGAATATTTTGCCTGCGCTTATGCCAAAATCTTTGGTGAGCGCGGTGATAAAGCAGAGCGGTTTGAGCGAAAGACAAGTCGCAAACGGTATCACCAAAGAGCAGAGAGAAAGGCTTGCTTTTGCAATCAAAAACTTGACTTTTTCAATAGTCGGTTTAGAGAATATCAACGCGGGAATTATCACGTCTGGCGGAGTGGATTGTAAGCAGGTCAATCCAAAAGATATGATGAGTAAGTTGATCAAAAATTTGTATTTTATAGGCGAAGTGTTGGACATAGACGCATTGACAGGCGGATTTAATCTTCAACTTGCATTCAGTTGTGCTCATCAAATGAGCAAAAGTATTTAAAATTATTGTGATAATATATAAAACGATTGCAAAACGGAGTCAAATGCGTTAAAATATTACTACTAATCGGAGAGTTTATGATAAATATCGCCATTGACGGACCTAGCGGAGCGGGTAAAAGCACGATAGCCAAGATAGTCGCAAAGACATTGGGAATCACTTATCTTGATACTGGAGCAATGTATCGGGCGGTTGCTTTACACGTAATAAACTGTGGGAAAAATCCGTCAATTGAAGAGGACGTAAAACCGCTTTTAAACGATGTAAATATTTCTTATATCAAAGTCAACGACGAAAATCAAATATGCCTCAACGGCAACAACGTATCGGAAGACATAAGACGCCACGAGATATCTAAGTATGCCTCCGAGGTATCTAAAATTCCTGCAGTTAGATTGTTTTTGGTGGATATGCAGAGAAAAATTGCTCAGTCTACCGACGTGGTGTTGGACGGAAGAGATATCACAAGTTACGTTTTGCCGGACGCAAAATATAAGTTTTATCTTACGGCGAAAGATACGGAGAGGGCAAAGAGAAGATTTGAAGAACTTAAAGCCAAGGGTCAAGAAGTATCGTACGAACAAATTCTTGCCGACGTGAGGGACAGAGACTTCAACGATATGAACAGAGATTTTGCGCCGCTGAAGAAGACAGACGATTCTTTTGAGATAGACAGCACGGATATGTCTTTGCAACAAGTCGTAGATACTATTTTAAATAAAGTAGACGAAATAAATAAAAAAAGCAGTTTGAAAGACAAAACCCAACAGATTTCGCAAGTCAAGGACATCAACAATTCCGTAAGTAAGCAAATCAAAAACAATAGAAAAAAGGTAAAACATAGTTG
The DNA here is from genome assembly GCA_029060025.1 of Clostridia bacterium. Classification (GTDB taxonomy): domain Bacteria; phylum Bacillota; class Clostridia; order Christensenellales; family UBA3700; genus RACS-045. Next base: position 42,255 of record JAIDUV010000033.1, read on the forward strand.
GTTTTATAAAGGCATTGCAAATTTTGCAAGATGGGTAATGGGAGCACTGTGGGTCACAAGAATTTATTTTAAAGACAATTTTCCCAAAAATTCTAAGGCCGTAGTGATTTGCAATCATTATTCTGCGCTTGATCCTTGCGTAATAATTTCTAAATTGCTTGGCAAAAACGGCAAAGTCGTAATGAAAAACGAGGTTACGCAAAATTCTTTTGTTGCAAACGTAGCAAAAGAGTTGGGCGGCATATCTGTAAAAAGAGGCGAGGCGGATGTCAACGCAGTCAAGAGTATTTTGGGCGCTCTAAATAAAAATCAGCCTGTGTTGATTTTCCCGGAAGGTACGAGAAATAAGCAAAATTCAAAAGAATTATTGCCATTTAAACAAGGCGTTGCAACTTTTGCAATCAAGGCGAAGGCTCCCATCGTGCCAATGCTTTATTATAAAAAAACTGGAATTTTTAAGAGAAACAAACTTATGGTAGGCGCTCCGTTTTGGCTAGACGAATTCTATGATAAAAAGATTGGAGACGTCAGAGACGAGGCTACACAAGTTATATTCGATAAGATGCAAGAGTTGAGAAGAGAAATTGATATACTTGTAGAAGAGTGCAAGGGAAGTAAAAAAAGATATTTAAGATATAAGAAAAATCAGAGCAAGGAGTTGTGCGCTAATGTCAGTGACGGTCGCTAAAAACAGCGGTTTTTGTCAAGGCGTAAAGAAAGCCGTCGACGTCGCTATGAATATAGATACTCCTGCTTACGTATACGGAGAATTGATTCATAATGAAGTCGTTTTGGAAAAATTGCGAGAAAGAGGCGTTGTCACTGTAGATGATCTCAAAAATTTTAAAGGCGACAAGATAATTATACGTTCGCACGGCGTAGGTAAGGATATATATGAGTATTTGCAGTCTAACAATATCCAATACGTGGATTGTACGTGCGTTTTTGTCAAGAAGATACACGAGATAGTGCGAGAAAATTACCTTAAAGGCAAGCAGATAATTATTATCGGCAATCCCAAGCATCCTGAAGTGATAGGCACCAACGGATGGTGCGACAACACGGCGATTATATACAATGGCGATGCTGACGCAGTCTTTGACAACCAAAAAGAATATTGTCTTGTCGTACAGACTACTTATGACCATAATATTGTAGAAAAATATATCAAAATTTTACAAACATCCATTAAAACGCTTGATACAAATAATACGATATGCTATACTACTTTAGGTAGACAGAAAGAGTGTGAGACGTTGAGTAAAGAATGCGATTTGATGCTCGTTGTCGGAAGTAAGAACAGTTCCAATACCCGCAAATTACAAGATATTTGCAAAAAAAACTGTCCGCTTACGTATTTGATAGAAACAATAGACGACTTAAAGTCGGTAAATGTGAATAAAAATATAAAAATCGGCATAGTTGCCGGCGCATCAACTCCACCAGAGTTGATTGAGGAGGTAAAAAATCTAATGAAAGAATCTCAAGAAATCAATAAAATTGAGACCGAAACTGCAAAGGAGGACACTTTTGGCGCGCTTCTCGCTTCCCAAGGCGACAAGTCAATGAACGTCAAAGCAGGTAAGACGTATACTTGTACTGTAATTTCTGCAAACGACGAAGGCATTGCAGTAAGTTTTGGCGGAAAGAAAGACGGCTTTGTGTGCAAAGACGATGCAGAAATTGACGGAGTAGACTACAATCCCGAAAATTATAAAGAGGGAGACAAGTTTTCCGCTATAGTAATTGAAAAGACTTCAAAATCTCTTCCAAAAGAGTATATATATTTTTCAAAGAAGGTAGTAGACAAGCGTAACAAGGAAAACAGTGACGCTGTCGAGAAACTTTCTTCGCCAGTATTTAGTATGGCAATGACAGAGGTAACCAAAAACGGTTTGAAAGGCTATTACGGCGGATATACTATATTCGTACCTGCTTCTCAAATCAAGATTGCGTATGTTACGGAAGAGGATTTGCCTAAGTATCTTAACAAGCCTTTGAGACTTCGTCTTATCAAGTCCAATAAGGACGATCCAGAGAAGGAAATTGATTTGAAAAGCAAAAAGTCGTTTATTGCTTCTCAAAAGGTAATTCTTGAAGAAGAGAAGAAAAAGAAAGAAGACGAAATGTGGGCTTCTTTTGAGAAAGATACGATTGTCAAGGGTAAGGTAAAGAGATTTGCTGAGTTTGGAGCATTCGTAAGCGTCAACGGTTTTGACTGTCTTGTACATAACAGCGACGCATCTTATAACAAGGACGTACCTGCAAGCCAAGTATTTGAAATTGGTAAGACGTATGAATTTATCGTTCGTTACGTAAGCAGAGAAAATGGCAAGGTTAAACTTGGATATAAACAACTCCAGAAAAAACCTTACGAGATTGCTTTCGAGAAATATCCTGTAGGCAGCGTAATCAACGGAACGGTAAGAGACATCAAAGATTATGGCGCATTTGTGCTCATAGAAGACAATATTGACGGACTTGTACCTGTATCTGAAATTTCGCATAGTTATACAAAGAACCCGGCAGACGTACTTAAAGTGGGTGATAGCGTAACCGCACAAATCATCAGATTTGAAGACAACAGAATTACGCTTTCTATCAAGGCTTTGATTGCAAAAGAAGAAAAGACTGTTGAGGAAACTGTAGTAAGCGAAGAAGATTATCAAGAGGCTAAGGAGAAGAGAGCAAAGAAGAACGCAAAGAAGTTTGACGCTCAAGCAGTATCTGCTCCCAAAAAGCAAAGAGTTGCTAAGAAAGACGAGGAAGAAGTATCTTCTTGGAAGAGTGACGACGGCGAGGCAACTGCAACGATGGCAGATCTTTTCAAAGGTCTCAAATTGGATATCAAGGACTAATTTTTAGGACTGTCGGGGCATAAAAAAATTGCCCCGAAAAAAAGTCAAAAAGTATAAAAAAATCCTTGACAAACTCTTAAGAATATAGTATATTTGAGTAGTCGCAAGAGTTACGTCGGGGTGTAGCGCAGTTTGGTAGCGCACGTGGTTTGGGACCATGGGGCCGGGAGTTCAAGTCTCTTCACC
>JAIDUV010000034.1 GCA_029060025.1 Clostridia bacterium
GTCATATCCATTGACTTGGTGTACTTGGTGCCGAGTTGGAATATATTGCCTATCTCAATGCCGTTTTCCACTCTCAACTTGTCTCCGCATATAGGACACTTATCACCGCTTCTTGTCTTAGATACGTCGCAGAACTCAACGGAAGGCATATCTCTTTTGAAGTTGAAACCTGTATAATGATACTCTGCCTTATTAGCGCCTATTGCCAAAGCATTGATATTTTCGAGCGACTTGTCAAACACTGTGATTATGCTCTTGTCAAGTCCCATAGGTCCTATGTTGCCGCAAGCCAAAACCTCGCTTGATCCGCCGTCGTAAGGTACGATTTCTTTATGCAAAGCCTTTTTGAGTTTTGCCTCGTTGATTTCGAGGTCTCCTCTCGTGAATGCAATGACAATCTCGTCAGCGCTACCCTTGACAGCAAACACTACAGCCTTGCAAGTGAGATCTTGAGATACTTTCAATCTTGCCGACACCTCTTCGATAGTCTTATCTTCGCCGGTGAAGACAAGTTCAAGCGGCTTAATTTCGCTTGCAGGCACGTCAATCACTCCGTCCGCAACTTCCATATTGGCTCTGTAATCGCAGTCGTTACAAAGCACTATGCTATCTTCGCCTACTTCTGTCAAAAGCATAAACTCGTGAGCAACGCTGCCGCCCATCATACCGGTGTCAGACTTGATATCAATAAAGTTCTTGAGACCGATTCTTCTGAATATGCGGTAATACGCGTCAAATACTCTTTGATAATACTTCTCTAAGTCCTCTTTGGTCGAGTGGAAAGAGTAGGCGTCTTTCATAGTAAATTCTCTTACTCTGATAAGTCCGCCTCTAGATCTCGCCTCATCGCGGAACTTTGTCTGCAATTGATAAATCATAAATGGCAGTTGGTTGTAACTGCTGACTATGTGATTGGCAAGGTGTACCGCCGCCTCTTCGTGCGTCATACCAAGGAGCATATCTCTGTCGGCTCTGTCCTTAAATCTCACCATCTCGCTACCTATCGAATTGTATCTGCCTGACTTTTCCCAAATCTCTCTCGGCATTACGACAGGGAACAACACTTCCTGACCGTCCAAAGCGTCCATTTCTTGACGAATTATTGCCTGAATCTTCTGGCTCATCTTTTGACAGGGCATTGTCATAGTATAGATACCGTTTGCCACCTGTTTGATAAAGCCTGCTCTCGACAAAAGGATATGGCTTTTGATTTTCGCGTCTTGCGGGGCCTCTTTAGTACGCTCGCACACCAACTTGCTCAATAACATAAATTTACCTCTTTTAATAAATTTGTATAAATTCGTATAAATTTTATCATACGCGCGCGCCAAAATCAAGTAAAGTAAAATATCATAAAAAATTTATATTGTAATTTGTTTTTGATTTAAGATAGGTAAGAGTAAACTAAACTCAAAAGCCGACAAGTGTCCGCCAAAACAATTTAAAACGTAGACAAGTCTTCAAATGCAAATATGCGCATATATCAATATGCAAGTATGTACATATTTTCAATCGTTGATATTTATATATGCAGATATGTACATATTAAGAGAGGGCAAGTTATCGGTTGAGATTTCTCCACTTCGCTTCGTTTCGGTCGAAATGACAATACACACTTCCCTACCGCCAGACAAGAAGAGAGATAAACGTATTTAGTCTCCCCTCTCGTTTAACGAGAAGGGAGTGACACAAGATTTTCACGAGCAAAAATGTTTTCAAAACAATGAAAACGAATGCAGGCGTACTTGTTGTACGTCAAGTGAGTTTGAAGAAGTTTGGGAAACATTGGTGCCGCGTAAAATTGTGACACCTCCGTTCTCGTCAAACGCTTAACGCAAGCCCACGGAAGTGTTGTCTTTGTGTCTGTCTCTCAAAGCGTCGATAGGATGCTCTGCGATCTGATAGCGATAATCTATGCCCTTTTTGTCGATATACTCGCCGATGACTTTATGCGACGCTACGCCGGCAGTCTTTGGATTGACAATGCTCTGATAGTTGAAAAAGTCGCTGTCCTTTGGCATATCGCCCACGTTGATATAGTTTTCTCTGTCGGCGGTAAGACGAACGCTCTCAAGTTGTTGACGCACGTAATCTTTGCAGGAATGGAAAGACAAAAGTTCGGGGAATTCGCCGACAGGAATAATCTGTTGCCAATCCTTTTTCTCATATTTCTTGAGCATTTGCGCAGCCGTATGCAAGTGCGCTACTTCTTGCTCGAAGAGTTGCTCCCACATAGCCTTGATATTCTTATCGCTCTCGTCCATATAGCAAGAATAATATAGATAAGCCTCGCAATATTCGTGCATAAGCGAGTTTTCAAGCCAAGTGCAATTGGTGTCCATCAAAGAGCCGTATTGCGTGACGTGCTGCTCTTCTATCATTGCAATCTCCGTATAGAGTTGTCTTCCGAGAGTGGACTGGTCGTAGAACGAGCCTTGATTCATATAATAATTCATAGTCTGTTGCTCGGCAGCCGTGATTATCATAGTATTGAGGACTGTCAGCATATCGCTGGACTTACTGTCGATATGATATCTTATGCTGTCATAAGGGTGTCTATGCTCGGCAATGGTAGGTCTGCCTGGCATAATCTCGACGTACTCGCCGACTAGTCTTTGTGCCTTGACGCCTTGCTCCATCTCCAAGAGATCTGCGTATCTATAAAGGTGGTCAAAGTCCTCTAAAAGCGCAAAATCAAGCGCTTGCTTGACGTAGCCGTTCTTTTCTCTTTGAGCAAG
>JAIDUV010000035.1 GCA_029060025.1 Clostridia bacterium
ATCCTTATATGTACAATGGCAAAGTACAAGCGCCTACGGCAAAGGTATACAGAAGTAACGGCACGGAGATAACCAATCTTACGTTGAAATACAGCGGAGATACAGAAGTATCTGCGAGAGGTAATTATACAATTTCAGTAGAGATAGTCGGCGGATCGTATAAGATAATAGACGGAGAGAAATGCGATTTCTCTATTGTCAAGGCGGTGCTGGAAGCGCCTGCGCTCAAAGACGATATGACTATGGTCTATGACGGAAGCGAGAAGAGGTTTGAAGATTACTTTGATATAGACACGAATTTAATAGAGATAGCCAGCGGCGGAGTAGGAACAGACGCAGGCAACTATACCGCAATATTAAGTCTCAAGGATACAGTCAATTGCGAGTGGAGCAAGACAAGCGGCGCGACAGGTAATACGGTGCAAGTCAAGTGGACGATAGAGAAGGCGCACTTGACGGCTGTATGGAATAGTGACGAACACGTGAGAGACGGCAAGGAGTTTACGCCGACAGTAGAGGACTTTGTAGGAATAGCGGGAGTAGACCGCAACGGAGTGGACTTTGCTAATGACGTGACGTACGAAGGAGATATAGGCAAGAGCGAAGTGGGAGCGTATAGCATAAAGGCAATACTCAACTCAACAGCGGCTTGGGCGAAGAACTATATCTTGGACGGCAACGTAGAATGGGCGTACGTAATAATACCGCAAGAGGGAATGGAAGTCATTACGATAGAATGGCAAGATACAGAATTGGTATTCAACGGCAAGGTACAGATGCCGACATACGTGGTAAGAGATAAGGATGGCAACGACATAACGGAGCAAGTCAAGGGGATGTTGACGTTTGGAGGAGACTACGACAAGTCTAAGTGGGCAGACGATTACCAATTGACGGTCAATCAACCGAGTGGAACGTACTTCATAAAGAGCGGCTTAGTATGCAATTACAGCATAATCATAGACGCCAACGGCAATGGCTACAACCCAAATCCTGACGAAAACGGAGACAAGGACGGAAGCGGCATATCCTTTGATAACGTAGGCGAAATGCTCAAACAGTGGTGGCAAGTAATAGCCAGCGCAATAAGCATAGTATTGATAATAATATTTATGTCCAAAGGTATTGGCTATGCAAATAAGAAAAAACAAGCAAAGAATACTATAAAGGACAGATATACTGCGTACTATGCAGGCGCGACAGGCTTGTTCGGACTTGCAATGACGAGTTGGACAGTGATAGCGTGCGTACTTATGGGCTTGGCTGTCGTAAGTCTTGCGTTTATGTTCATAGAGAAGAGAGGCTGCAGCAAAGCGGAAAGACAACTTGAAAATGCAAGAGATGAATTTGAGCGCAATAGAGAAGAGAATTACAGAGCGGAAGAAATGCGTCGCAGAGAAGAAGACAATATGCGTCGTGACGAAGAGATGCGTCGTCGAGACGAGGATATGCAAATGTTGCTTATGCGTATTATGGGAGGCGGAGCAGGCGGAAATATGAACGCAGGCGGACAGCAAGGCGGATTTGGCGGCACGGTCAGCCTAGACAGCGCTAGCATAAAAGGACTTATGACTGAAGTAGTCGCAGGACTTTTGCCGGGTATACAGCAAGCCTTGCCGCAACAGGCGTCTGTAAATGACGAGGCAATCAAGAGCCTTATTGAAGGACAAAAAGCCATAATGGAAAAACTCTCAGAGCCTAACGAGCGAGTTGTTGAAAGAGAGGTTGCTGTTAAGGACAATGACGAAACTCTAAAGCAGATGATGAAAAATCAAGAAATGCTTATGGAAAAGATCTTGGAGTTGTCGGCAATGCCCCAATCGCAAGTCGTCGAAAAGGTAATCGAGAAAGAAGTACCTATCGAGAAGATAGTGGAGAAAGTCGTCGAAGTACCTGTCGAAGTAGAGAAGATAGTTGAAAAGGAAGTTCCTGTCGAAAAGATAGTTGAAGTACCGGTGGAGAAGATTGTCGAGAAAGAAGTCAAGGTCGAAGTACCTGTAGAAAAGGTGGTCGAGAAGGTAGTGGAGAAACAAGTCAAAGTAACCGCTCCTGCAAAGCCAAAAGTAGAAAAGGCTCCAAGGCTTACACTTGACGAAGCATACGCATTGCTAAGCAAAGAGCAAAAGAAATACTTTGACGGCTTGAGGGATTATGCTCTTACAAAGTATAAGTGTAAAGAGAAGAAGTCGACGTACTTTGTAGTATACGGACACACTGCTACAAATCCGCTTATCAAACTAACGATAAAGAAAGACACAACAGTAGCGTTACTGAAGATGGAAGACGAGTATATGAAAGACATCAGAAGAGACGCTACAGGAGATGGCACAAAGGTAAAAGTTAAAGAGACAGAAGTAATAGTAAGCGATAAGCAAGCCTTTGAGACGGCAAAGAAGATGGTGGACTTGAGAGACGACCAAATAGAGCGCTACCAAGAATTGCTCAAAGAGCAGCGCGCTATGAGAAGCAAGAAGTAAAGGCAACCGCATATATCAGCGCACTTTTTACCCTAACGGCTAGGACGCCTTCGGGCTCACGTACGGGAAGTACGCTCACCGCTCAGTTGCCGCCGCACGTGCAAAAAAATCCTGTAAGGACAATTTCGCAAAGCGAAATGTGCACTAATCTCTGCGGTTGTGTGAAGTGAGTATAGAAGTCATATCCGATTTATGTTCAACAGGTGTGTACGAGTTAGTACGCACCTGTTGCTATAATGTCACCTCGACTACGCTCGAGGTGACAATAAATATTTACATAATTTTATTTAACTTACGCATAATGGTAGTATGCTGATAGTTTTTACAAGATCTATATTGATCTATTTATTCTTATTGATAGTAATGCGATTGATGGGTAAAAAGCAATTGGGCGAATTACAACCCTTTGAATTTACCATTACATTGATTGCCGCAGAACTTGCGTGTATACCTATGTCGGATACGCAAGTGCCGATACTTTACGGTCTTGTGCCGATATTTACGTTGTTTGTCGTAGAGTTTGTGCTTACCAAGATAGTCAAACACTCTATCAAGATGCGCAGAATTATCAACGGTAAGCCGGTCATAGTCATTACGCCTGACGGCATAGACTTCGACGCAATCAATAGACTAGATATGACTGTGCACGATATTATGGAGTCTATCCGCGCTAAGGACTATACGACGCCTGAAGAAATTGAGTGGGCTATCATTGAGACCAACGGCGATATGTCAGTCGTACCAAAGTCGGCAAACAAAGCCGTTACAGTCGGAGATATGGCGCTTCAAGTCGAGCAAACTCAACTGCCTTATTCTGTCATTTGCGAAGGCAAGCGTATGGGACGTAATATCAAAAGATGTAATCTCGACGAAAACAAGGTGCAGTCACTCATTGACAAATTGGGCTATAGGCAAGAGGAGATTTTGCTTTTGCTTGTGACTGGCGGAGATAGTTTTTATCTTCAACCTAGGTCAGGCAAGTTTGTCACCGGCAAGATAAGCGAGGAGGTAGGCTGATATGGGAAAGATAATATTTACTATCGTATTGGTAGTGATAATACTTGCTTTGGGTATAAGCGAACAAGTCTTTATGCAAAAAGCATTTGACGATTTGGTAGTTCGATGCGAAGAGATTCAGCAATTGCTCATTGACAAGGACTATTCCGCTGCTCGCAAAGCAGTCTTGCAAACAAAAGAGTGGTGGGCTGGCAAGCGAAATATCTTAGAATTTACTTGCCCCAACAACGATATCAAAGATATCTACAAAGAGATAGGCGAGTTGGAGGGTACGCTTTATTCAGAGATGTACGACGACTCAATTACGCGTACCAACGTAATTAAGTCTATGGCGGAGAATTCCAAAAATCTTTTGGCTTATAGAATAAAGAATATTCTTTAATTACCACCGACTGAGTATATTGGCGCACCTTTCCGGTCTAACTAATCGCAACAATCTTCGCAGTTGAGATAAACATTTTTAAAATTGAATTAAATATATGTCATTTCGACCGTAGCGGAGAAATTTCAACTTATTAAAACTAAACTGCCAACCGAATTTCGGTTGGCAGTTAGTCACTTAATCCCGCAAGATAATCTATAGACACGTCAAAATACTTTGCAAGAGCAATAAGGTTGGTCAGTGTTGGCTCTCTCAATCCATTTTCCCAAAGGCTAATTATACCTTTGCTTACGCCGATAGCCTGTGCTAAAGCAACTTGATTGACGTGTCTTTCCAATCTCAATTCTTTTAATATTTCTCCAAAGGTAAATCTTTCTTGCATTTCTTTCTAAATTATTCCACATTTATTAAAAATATTTTCTCACTATTGTAAGAAAAATGCTTGACTTCTTACAATAGTAAGATTATAATAATTTAAAAAAATACAAAAATATAAGGATAAAAAAAATTATGGATGAGATTAAGCAAAAGTTAAAGATGAATAAAGTACTGATTTTTATCATTTCGCTTTTAATTTTATTAGTTACTTACATAACAGTGAGTTTGGTTACAGATTTTTTCCCAACAAAGAAGGGAAATAATGATGCGATAACTATAATAGTGTGTGTACCGTGTATTGGTGTGGCATTATTGTTTGGTTGGATTTTTGGTAAAATTATGGAAAAATCATTAAAACAAAATAAATTGTGTTATTACGGAAAAACATCATTGTCAAAAGAAGAAATTAGTGGAGCAAGGGAATACTGTGAAAAATTAGTTAAAGAGAAAGGTTTGTATAAATATATTTCAATTCCATCTGATAACAAAGGAGTTGACGAAGAAATAGATAAGTACAACAAAAATAATGGTGGTTATGGTTATATATCGAAATATGATTTTGCAGAAAAAGTTAATAAATACTTGCGGCAAAACACTTGTTTAAATGAAATTGAGAGTTCAATAAATAGATATGATAATTTGGTAGAAGTACAAAAAGTTTTTTTTAGTAAAGAAGAAAGGAAAGGAAAATTAATTGCTTTTATTGGAATAGGTCTTGCAATACCATTTTTAATATGTGGAATATTATTACAAGTACTTTTGAATTCGCAGAGAATTTCTGGATGGTTGTTGAGTTTGCCTTATTCATTTTTGCCGTTTTTTGCTGTATTAATTTCTTATGGATTTAAAGTTGAGTCTAACTTTCTTAATGCAAGTCTTGCTGTACATTGTATAAAGTATGATATTGATATGAATAAATGTTCAGGCTGTGGAGCAATAGGATCATTAGTAAGTGATTCAAATGTTATCAGCGTGGATAAGTATAGCAAGGTATATGATTATGAAAGTCATTACGGCACTATTGGTGAAGTTTATGCTGACAGAGAAAAGATAGGCGAGGTAAAGGGTATAACGGGTTATTCAATAGCGCGAGAACGGCAACCTTATAGAGTTAATAGTCATAATATAAAATATTGTAGATGTTGCTTGTATCGAAGAGAATCTAATTCAAGCAAGGATTATGAAGGTGAATGGAAAAATTTATAATATATATTTTTTGTATAAAATTATTACATTTTCATATATTTGTCGAAAAATTCATTTTTTCGGCAAATTTTTTTTAATCGTTGCATATTATAGAATATGTTTGATTTTAATAGGATTCATTTTATAGGCATAGGCGGAATAAGTATGTCCGCTTTGGCAATGTTGACGAGCGAAGCGGGAGTATGGGTAAGCGGCTCCGATAGGTGCGACAGCGAGATACTCCAAAAACTCAAAGGGTACGGCATAAACGCCTACGTGGGCAGCAACAACAGCGTTGTATCGGGCAGTGATTTGGTAGTATATACGTCCGCCGTCGGCGGGGACGACTCAGAACTCAAGTTTGCGCGCGCCAACAAGATTAGGTGTATGGAGCGTAAAGCATATCTTGCGCTTATGGCAAAGACCTGCAAGAGCGTAATAGCGGTGGCTGGCTCGCACGGCAAGACGAGCGTCAGCGCAATGTTGTGTCATATCTTTGATAAGATGGCTTTGTCTTTTAAAGGTCACGTAGGCGGTATGATTAAGTCCGTCGGAGCAAATTATATCGACACCGGTGACGATTACTTTATTACAGAGGCTTGCGAATACGGACGCAGTTTTTTATCACTTGAGCCTGATATTGGAGTAATTCTCAACTGTGATTACGACCATCCCGACACTTATCCCACCAAGGAGAGTATGTATGAGGCGTTTGTCAAGTTTGCGCAGCAGTCCAAGGTCGTTGTCATAGGCGAAGAGGCTTTTGACGTACTAGACTTGCGCAGTGTCGACAGAGACAAGGTCTATACGTTTGGTTTTGGCGAAGACGCGTATTTTAGGGCGGTCAATGTTCAAAATGACGGCGGCAAGTTTAGATTTGACGCGCTTTGCGACGGCAAACATATTGGTAAATTTGATCTCAATATTTACGGCAGACACAACGTGCTCAACGCTTTGGCGGTAATCGCAGTATGTCATCTCAATTGGTTGGATATGGCGGAAGTAGCCCATTGCGTATCTGACTTTGACGGCGTAGACAGACGTTTTGCAGACTGCGGACGTACCCCGAGCGGCGCGCGCGTAATAGTAGATTATGCGCATCACCCCAAGGAAATTTCCGCTACGATAGACACGGTAAGACTTATGACAAAAGGCAGAATAATCGTCGTATTTGAGCCGCATACGTATTCTCGCACCAAGGCTTTGCTCAATGAATTTACCGACAGTTTTTATTGGGCGGACGATTTGATAATACTTCCGACCTACGGCGCGCGAGAAAGCCAAGACGAAGGACTTGGCGGAGACGGACTTGCCAGATATATCAACAAAAATTGCGAGGGCGCCTTGTATTTGCAAGACTATGAAAGCGCGCGGCAATATGTCCAAAACAATTCTACTGCAAGAGATGTGGTGGTGGTTTTGGGCGCAGGAAGCGTCAATGCGCTTGGCGAAATGTTGACAAAATAATTATTATACGATTTATTAAAACGAGAAGTATCAATATATAAAACGAATGCAACAAAAAGAGGATATATGCGATTTATATCCTCTTTAACATTATGCGCAGTAGCAAGGTGACTAGTTGATAATAAATGCGTTTAGCATTTAAATATAGTTTTGAGATAATTGTGTTTTTTAGCCAATTCACTGAAGACTTGTTTTGCTTCGCTGATATCGACTTCTTGCTCTATCAAGCAATCTACTTTGACGACTTCAGTCGCAAGCATATTGATTGCCGTCTCTATTTCGCCAAAACCGTCACTAATGCCGTATATCGTCAAATTATTTGTAATGATAGGAGATAGGTCTCCTTTGAGCGGAGGAATTGCCGTATTGTAACCCACAATCGCAACTTTGCCGTTTCGACGCAAGTAATGCAACATTTTGCCGACTTCGTCGCATACGTCACTGCTTAAAATAAGATATTCGACGAGTTTTCCGCTTGTGATTTCTTTGAGTTTTTGCAAGACGTCTTCTTCGACGAAATTGATTGCGTAATACACTCCCAATTCTCTTGCCAAATCAAGGCGAGAGGAATCGTTGTCAATGACAATTGGTATTGCTTGATAATAGATACATAGTTGAGCAATGATAAGATTGATGGAAGTGCAACCGTAGAGCATAACGTACTTGGTCTTTTCAATATCCAATTTTTCTACGATATTTATTGCGATTGCAATATCTTCAATAAAGGTAAAAGCGCTGTCGCTTATTCCAATAGGCACAGTATAAATGTTGTGCAAAGGAGCGTAGACATAATCTGCAAGATATCCGTCGTTTTTGAGACCGTTGACGACGTGCTTGCCGTTTTCCAAACGAGTATAGGGGGAGAGCATAACTCTTTGTCCTTTCCTCAGCGTAATATCTTCGCTTTCGCTTACAAGACCGATAGCAGTTCTCGTCGGGCAGAGCGGCAAGTTGACGTTGGTAATCTTTCCGGCAAATACTGCGACGTCGCTTTCGCAAACTCCTGCTCTGATAATTTTGATTTTTGCGTACTCTTTGAGGCTTAAAGAACTTTCTTCGCTCTCTTCTTCAATCGTGAAATTTTTTGTTATTTTAAAAGATTTCATACATTCCTTCTTAATTTTAGACGCAATTTACGCCTTTGAGCCGTCCGCGCCGGCTTATTCCACCATTTAACTATGCCAATTATACCATATTTTTATTTGCTTGGCAAGTATGACATTTGCGTTTGACTTAAAAAAGCGGTAATACGGCAAAAATCGACACATAACGCAATATTTTTCACTCGATAATGTACGATATTTGACATTATTCAATTATTTAAGGCTGGTAAAATACCTAAAAATAATAAAAATAGCAATAATTTGATATAAAAAGGGCAAGGCATTGAAAAAATTTAAGGGTAAAGTATGAATAAAAGGTTAGTTGAAATGGTTTGATTAAAAAAAATGAAAAACCGTTGAATTATGCTTGACTTCTATAATTATTATATGTATAATCATTGAGTAAAGAATTTTGCAAAGGTAGGTAATAATATGAACGAGAATATCCAACCTAATTATCACGACGTTACTGTTGTCTGCGCTTGCGGAGCCAGTTTTGTATGTGGCACGACCAAGGACGGCGACACGATTAAGGTAGAAGTTTGTAGCAAATGCCATCCTTACTATACCGGCAAGCAAAAGTTGGTAGATACGGGCGGTAGAGTAGATAAGTTCAAAAAGCGTTACAGCCTCTAAGAACTTGCTAAGAATGAATTTATGCGGAGTACTCAAGTGCTCCGCTTTTCTTTTTATATCGTATTTTAAATTTTTTTACGATAATCTACAGCAATGAAAAGGTGCGCATATATCCAAATCCATATCTACCCCTATTGAATTATTTAATTTATAATGATATAATTGATATATCAAGATAAAAACGGAGAAGATTATGTGTTTCAACAAAAAGAAGATAGAATATCCCCGCGAATATCCCATTATGCAAAAGCCTTCGCTTGAGCCTTCTGCCGCGCAGTTAGCCAAAGCAGAGAATTGGTTTGGTATGTTTATTCATTTTGGACCCAACACTTTCAACAATCTTGAATGGTCCAACGGCAAGTTGCCTTTGAGAAGTTATGCGCCCACAGACATAGATACCGATCAATGGGCAAAAGTCGCGTACGACGCCGGTATGCATTACGTCATATTGATCACAAAGCATCACGACGGTTTCTGTCTTTGGGACACTGACACCACCGAGTATTGTGTCAAGAACACGCCCAATAAGACTGACGTCGTTGAGAAAATGGCAAAGTCGTGTCAAAAATACGGCATAAAGTTGGGACTTTATTATTCGCTTTGGGACAGGCACGAAAAGTGTTATAGAAAGCACGATAAATACGTTGAGTATATGGAAAGGCATTTGACGGAACTTCTCGGCGGAAAGTATGGAGAAATATTTGAACTTTGGTTTGACGGCGGTTGGGACAAAGCGTGCGAGAAATGGCAACTTGACAGACTGTATAACCACGTCAAGACCTTGCAACCCAACTGTCAAGTGGGTGTCAATTTGACGATAGGAGATTTCAACGGCAAAAAAGGCTTTGTGCAAGAGCGCTACAAACCATATAATCAACAGGAAGGGGATACTATGCGTATGTTTCCGTCGGATTTTCGATTGTGGGATCCGCAGATGTGCAGACAAGACGACCCAAAAATATTCACTTTCAAAGGACAAAAGTACTATTTGCCTTTTGAACATACCGTATGCTCACGCAAAGAAGGCAAGTGGTTTTTCAGTGACGAATACGAGCAAAAGACGACGCTTATGGATGTCGACGACGCAGTAGAGCGCATAAAGATAATACGCGAGACGTCCAATTCTATGGTAATCAATCTTCCGCCCGACAAGAACGGACGATTAGTAAAAGGTGACGTGGAAAATCTCTATGCCATCGCAAAAAAGGCAGGTATATACAGAGGCGAATAAAAAAGACGTATAAAAGCGTATTAGTTGGCAATAATTGCTATATCAACTTTTGAGGTGAGAAATTGAAAGCGGTAGCAATAGTAATAATATGTTTGGTGCTTGTAATTGCCGGCATATACGCAGTAAAGGTGAGCAACAAGTCAAGCGACGAATCGACTTATTTAAGAATACATATCAGAGCCAACAGCAATGACACGGCAGACCAAAGCGTCAAATACCAAGTCAAAGAGAATATAGTTGATTTTATGACGCCGGCGCTTGAGGGAGCAAAAACAAAAGCCGAGGCAATGGAAATCTTGCAAAACAACATAGTCGCAATGAAGAGTGTCGCGGACGCTACGTTGGCGCAAAACGGATATGGATATAAGTCAAGAGTCAGCCTGCGAAAGGAAGAATTTCCTGCAAGGACTTATGGGGATTTGACGCTCGACAGCGGAGTCTACGACGCGCTGATTATAGAACTTGGCAGCGGAGAAGGTGACAATTGGTGGTGCGTGGTATTTCCGCCGCTGTGTTTTGTCAGCCAGGATAAAGACAACGTGGAGTATAAATCTTTTTTTGAAGAGTTGTATCACAAGATTACTAAATAATTGTACTTAAATGGTGATTATACTTTCAAAATAACGCGTTTAGTATAACAATTTATGTCATTTTATATAGTAATTCGCGTTTGCGTATATCCAAAGATAATAAATATTTCGACTTTCTTGACTTTTGCAAGGAAGTCGAATTTGTTTAAATGGTTGTAACAAAACTTTACGTTTAGGCATAAAATATATGGAGTTTACCAAAATTTTAAAAAATTTATTGACATTACACCTATGTGTGATATAATATAATCAATAAAATTTTAAAAGGAGTGTTACGTTATGGCAAAGAAATCAGATTACTTTGGTCTTTCTTACATAGTAAGTTTAATCTTGGCTATCATTCCCTTTACCGCTTGGATCTGCGGAGTGATTACAAGATTTTCCGAAGGTAAGATTGTTGCAGGTATCATCCGTATCTTCTTGGGCGGATGGATTATGTGGATTCTTGATCTCATCTTTATGATTATGAAGAAGAGCATTTGCAGAATTATCAATATCTAATTCAAAAAGCAACATAGAAAAACGCTCGGATTCAAACGAGTGTTTTTTTTTGCGCCCTGCGCATTATTTATGTCACCTCGAGCGAAGTCGAGAGGTAGCAACCGTTTAATTCTGCCATCTCGACCGCAGTCGAGAGGTTTGACTGTCATTTCGAGCGAAGTCGAGAAATCTAATCCTATTATTATACTGTTGAGATTTCTCCACGGCGCTACGCTCTGGTCGTAAGGAACGAAGTGACAGCATAGCGAGCAAGCAGATGCGTCTTGTGCGAGCGTCAATGACAAATACTTTATCTCACCTCAAGCGCAGTCGAGAGGTATCAAGCGATTATTAAATAAAAAATAATATCGAATAGAGAATAGTTATGGATATATTATTTATCGTTCATTATTTATTACTTATTATCTATTATTTAATTATATTATTATCCATATTATATATACGTTTTGAAATTCGCAGACACAGTTGAAGTATATTTATATTTTTCGATGTCAATAATGTCCTTAGCATACACATCAAATCAAGAGTTATTTTGTTTTGCTAAAGGAGAATTTATGGATAGAAAAGTAATCATAAAGTCGTCTATCACGGTAGTGCTGCTATTGGCTACGTTGGTAGTCGGCATACTTTGTTTTTATTCTTTGCAACCTGCCGAAGAAGTTGCCGTACTCAAGATGGGCTCAAGCGGATCGCAAGTCAAGACTTTGCAGACCAAACTCAACAATTGGGGTTACAACGCCGGCAAAGTTGACGGAATATTTGGCTCTAATACGAGAGAGGCTGTCAAGCGTTTTCAAAAAAAGAATGGGCTTGCAGTCGATGGCATAGTCGGCGCCAAGACGGCGGCGGCGCTTGGGATGACCTTGTCGTCTGGCAGTAGCAGCAACAGTAGTTATAATTCGTCTGACACCTATCTGCTGGCGAAGTGTATTTATGCCGAGTCGAGAGGCGAGCCGTACTTGGGACAGGTTGCGGTAGGCGCAGTTGTGCTCAACAGAGTACGCAGTTCTTCGTTTCCCAATTCAATTTCAGGAGTAATATATCAGCCGTACGCCTTTACTGCAGTGGCTGACGGACAAATCAACCTTGAACCCAACGAGTCAGCGTATTCGGCAGCGAGAGATGCTCTCAACGGTTGGGATCCCACCAACGGTTGTTTGTATTATTTCAATCCTGCGACGGCTACGAGTTCTTGGATATGGTCAAGGCAAGTCAAGTTGACGATAGGAAAACACAAATTTGCAGTCTAGGAGGGAATTATGTTAAGAGACGCATCAGGAAGACTTGTGATGACCAAAGGTTGGAAAACCTTCTTTATAATAATGGCTATAGCAATGCTTGTAGCAATCACGTTGCTGTCAATATTTTTGGGAATAGCCAAGTCTAATGAGGGAAAATGGAAGACAAACACCGAGTATAATTACGAAAACGCTTATTATACTCTGACGGACAGTCTGCTCAATATGGAAAACAATCTGTCCAAGTTGAGAGTGACGAGAAGTGAAAATCTTGTCAACGAAATGCTAATTGACGTGGCTATGAATTCGCAGACGGCAGTAGCCAATCTCACGACGCTGTCTTACGGCGGTTACGATTTGTCAAACGCGATAAAGTATTGCAACCAAGTAGGAGACTACAGCAAATACCTCGCGCAAAAGATTAGCGCCGGCGGAGAGTTGAGCGAAGAGGATAGAAATACGCTTGACGGACTCTATCAGTCGACGTTTAAGTTGGGCAAGAGCCTTGGACAAGTTAAAGAAAGCCTTGTTGCGGGCGGCAAAATCGTAGACGGACTTGGTAAACTCAACGGCGATTTTGTCAGCATAGCAGAGGGACTTGTCGACGGCAGCATAGAATATCCGTCTTTGATTTACGACGGCGCGTTCAGCGATTCTCTCACTGACAGAGAAGTCAAGGGACTATCCGGAGAAGACATTACAAGTGACAAGCAAGAGGATAGAATCAAGAAAATTCTCAGTGATTACGATGTGAGTAGCGTCAACTTCATTGGCGAAAACTCAAATGGGTTTGACAGTTATCTCTATCAGGTCAATCTTGCAGGCGGTCAGATTGCAAGCGTTCAACTTGCCAAGAAGGGCGGAGCAATAGTAATGTGGGACACTTCTTTTGACGCCAAAGAGCCTACGCTCACCGTTGAGGAAGGCACGTTGCTTGCAGAGCAGTATATCGCAAAGCAAGGCATAGAGAATATGAAGGGCGTATACGCCACAGTCAGTGACGGAATATTATACGTCAATATGTGCTATACCGAGAATGATATAATTTATTATCCCGATATGATAAAGGTCAAAGTATCTTTGGACGACGGCAAAATTGTCGGCTTTGAGGGACTCAATTATATCCACAATCACACGCAAAGGACTCTTAAATCTCCAAGCGTCACAGAAGGAGAAGTCTCCAATATGGATTTTGGCGGGCTGTCAGTCAAGTCAATAAGACTTGCTTTGATACCCATCACAGGCGGCAAGGAAATCTTGACGTATGAAGTCTTCGGCAATATGGATAATTATAATTTCTATATCTTCGTTGACGCCGAGACTGGCAAAGAAGTCAAGGTAATGCAAGTCATTGACTCTGACGAAGGCGAACTTTTGATGTAATATAGCGTCGATGACGCTCACCTCTGTCATTTCGACCGAAACGAAGTGAAGTGGAGAAATCTCATACGGATAGAGACCTCTCGACTACGCTCGAGGTGACAAAATCAGATGTCATTTCGACTGAAGCGAAGCGGAATGGAGAAATCTCAAACCTATTAAATAACACGTAAGCAATCTTGCGTGTTATTTGTTTATCCAATAAAATACTAATTTTAATGCAAATTTTTCAATTTTCCAAAAAAAGTATACTTTTCTTGACTGCCTGCGAAAAGGCATATTTTTTCGATTACATTATACTTCACGAATATA
>JAIDUV010000036.1 GCA_029060025.1 Clostridia bacterium
TGCTCTCAATTCGTCAAAATACTTTTTCTGTTGCTTAGATAGCAATGCGTATGCTTCGTCAAGTGTCAATCTAGGCGTTCTCTCCTTTGGCGCTTTAGCAGAAGCCGTAACTTTGACTTCTTTCTCCACTACCTTCTCTACGACTTTTTCTACAGGCACTTCGACCCGCACTTCCTTCTCGACAATTTTCTCAACCTCGACAGGAACTTCTACCTTGACTTCTTTTTCTACTACTTTCTCAACTTCGACTGGCACCTCGACTATTTTCTCTACAGGCACCTCAACGACTTTCTCCACTATCTTCTCGACAGGTATTTCTTTCTCTACTAGTTTCTCAACTTCTACCGGTTTTTCTACCACCTTTTCTATAATTTGAGGTTGAGTATTTGCAGACAACTCCAAAATCTTTTCCATAAGTTTTTCTTGGTTACGTAACATCTGCTTAATAGTTTCGTCATTTACATTTGCCACCGCTACTTCTTTTGCTATTATTTTTTCGCTTGACTGATCTGCAATCTTCTTGAGAAGTTTTTGCATAGTATCTTCATTCTTCGTTGTCTTTTCAAGAAGTTTTTGCACAAGTTCGTCATTTGTTGTAGACGCTTGTTGAGGCAAAAGTTGTTGAACTCCGGGCAATAGCGCTGTCACTGTGTCAGAGACTATTCCGCGTATTTCCTCTGCGCCTATTCCATAGCCGCCTGCATATCCGCCCTGTGACATTCCTTGTCCCATATTGCCGTTGTTGCCGCCCATCATACTCATAAACATCATTCGCATATTCTCGTCACGTTGGCGCGCTTCGGCTTCGCGTCGACGATTTTCGATATCCATCTGATTATGTTCAAAGTCTTCCTTAGCATAAGCCAAATTATCCTCGGCTTTTCTACATCTGCTCTTGGCTATCAACATTATTACAAAACTTGCAACTGTCAATGCTATGAATACGCACGCTATTATCGTCCAACTCGTTGACGCCCAACCAAACAAGCCTATTGCTCCTGCCGCATAGTAACTCTTGTATCTCTCGTCTGCGGTCTTGTTGGCTCTCTTGCGTCTGTTCTCGTAACTTGCTGTCTTTGCCAAGAACGCTATTATCAGTATTATACATACTCCGCTTACTATCGCTTGCCAATACTCCTTGACCGCTTGCAATATGC
>JAIDUV010000037.1 GCA_029060025.1 Clostridia bacterium
ATCGCTTGAACGCAACGGTAACGTTGCGTCTAGACAGATGATAGTCCAATACAGAACTCGGCTTATAGACTGTCTTGTTTAAATACACCCAAGCGGTGTATTTTTTGTTGCAACGATTGATTAAATCCCATATAAGTGACAATAATCAATGTATGTTGTACGCGATTATAATTGTTTTATTTATATTATTGATAGTGCTAATACTTCTATCAAAAAGAAGTCCTAAGGGAGAGGCTTATTCTTTGTCTATGAATGACAAGGACTTTGAAGATAATATCAAGATATTGGCGCTAGGTCTACGCAGTGGCGAAAGCGTTGGCGTGATGCCCAATATCAACTTATATTTAAGAAAAATCAAAAAAGCATACAAAATTGTGCTTGGAAAAGTATCTGCCAACGAGCCTTTGTACGAGGCCGAAAGGTGGCTTTATGAAAATTATTATGCCACAACCATAGATTTAAAACAAAGTGATTACAAGTCATTTACTAGACTGACGCACAAAAAAAACAACGTGCGGATCATTCAACTTGCAAGGTTTTTGGTATCTTCTAATAATTGCTTTTTATCAAAAGAATATATATCAAAGGGCGTTGCGCTTTTCAATAGTTATACGCCTTTGCATAATGACGAGACGTTGGGGCTGAAAAAGGCGCTTGACTATGCGTTGATAGAGAAGATTTCTATTATTGCTACTCAAATCACGCAAATGGAAAGATTGAAAAGACACGCCCAACGCGACGCTGAGCCGGTAAAAAGACTTTGCAAGTACGACGCGTATCTATACTATTTTAAGCACTTTGGCAAATATCTAGACGAAAAATATTTTTATAAAATAAACGATATAAATCTTGATAATATCGACGTAAGTTTTTCTAATAATTTGGTGGATATGAGCGTAATCGTATCCAATTGTATTACGTCTGTCAAAGCATTGGTAGATATATTCGACGACAAGTTTATTATTGAGCAATCTTCCATATATTCTATTATGGCTCAAGACGAGACTTTTAAAGAGATGGATATTTGTTCGCAATACGCGTATATGTCGGCAATTGGTAAATTGTCGTCACTGTATGGAGCGAGCGAAAGATCTGTGGCAAAGAGCGCAATCAAGTTGGGTAAGAAATTCGGGGTACATTTCGGAGAAATAATCTATGATTACCGTTATGCAATAAAAGCCGACTTACATTCTTATGCGCCTCAAATTTTGCAAAAACCTACGACGAGACCCGACCAAAGATTGTATGCCGCAGTCATAGCCTTGCTGTCAATGGCTTTGACAACATTGAGCGTGGTATTTCTTCCGTCGTGGAGACTTATGGTCGGGGTAGGCGTGATTATGTTCTTTGCGTCTGTGCCGCTTGCAAGATTTGTAGTCGCGCTGATAGTCGACAATATATTGCCGTCGAGAAGCGTCGCTTCAATGAATTATAAAGAACTGCCGCCCGAAGGCAAGACCCTTGTAGTTAAATGCGAATATATATCGTCGGCAAAGCAGGCAAAAGAGGCGTGCGACAACTTGCTTGACCTTGCGTTGACCAATAAGGACAGTATGCTGGAATACAGCCTGCTTGTCGACTTGAAGTCGTCCAAAAGTCAAGTAGACGAGGCTGACGGCGAAATATATGAAGTTTTTGAGAAGTTGTCGGAGTATGAAAACGTCAATATTTTTGTGCGCAAGCGTCAAAATATCGGCGGTGTATGGAAAGCGTATGAAAGAAAGCGCGGCGCTACCAATGCGCTAAATAGCGCTCTAATAAGCGGAAATTGGCAAGATTTTTGTTACGTTCTGAGACAACAGCAAAAACCTAACTTTGTCTTGCTGCTTGATGAAGATAATACTCTTATGCCGGGCGGTGTAAAAAGAGCCGTCAATACAATGCTGCATCCTTTAAATGCAAAATACACTTTGCTTACTTTTTCGTCAAGATACAAACTGTCTTCGCTGACTACGCCTTGGACCAAACGTTACGCTTTGGACAGCGGAGTGGACAGTTATTGCAATTACGGAGATTTTTATTACAAGATCTCTGGCAACGCTATCTATTGCGGAAAAGGTATATACAGATTGGACGAATACGTCGATAAGTTGCAGGGTAAGTTGCCTGACGGCAAGATACTTAGTCACGATATTATCGAAGGCGCGATAGTGTTTGCCGGAAGTTTGTCTGCGCCGACTTATGAAGACGCTCCCACTGGATTTGTAAGTCACGTCGTAAGACAAAATAGATGGCAAAGAGGAGATATACTTCTTTTTCCGTATATTTTCTCTAAAAAAGTAACACAGCCGTTTTATAGATACGTAATGGCTTTCAATATAATTAAGACAGTCTTGCCTATATGTCAGTTTGCATTGTTGGCAATGTTGATTCTGACAGGACAGTTGTGGCTATTACTACCTTTTGCAATAAGTTTTTTGGGGATATATCTCATAAGATTCGGACTGTGTCTCAACGCGCTAAACTACGGTAAGCGTATGAGATACGTACTTTGCCAATTCGCAGGCGAAGTGGGTGAAATGATATACGACTTCTTGATGTTGCCGTTTGAAGCAACTCAAAGCGTATTGCTTTGGCTTAAAATGATATTCAAACTTATATTTGACAGAAAAAATCTCTTGGAGTGGAAGACTTTTTATTCTACACAGAGAGGAAATACGCTTTCAAAATATATCGGACTGATATTGCCGAGTTGCATTTTGTCCATAGTTTTGGCGGCAATATTCTTTGATAATATTATATTTTTATCATATATTGCTATATTCGTAGTATTTATTTTGTCGATTTACGTTTTGGGTATCAAAAGAGATAAGGCAAAAGATCTAAGTCAGTCCAACGAAGAATTTTTGCGCAATTTAGCAAACGACACTTTGCAATATTTTGAAAGAAATATGCAAGAAAAACGTCTGATATGCGACAATTATCAAGTATTTCCCAAGCGCGGAGCAAATTCTTTCACCTCTCCGACTAATATAGGCTTTGCGTTGTTGTCAATAATTTGTTCTCACAAGTTGGATAGGATTTCGCAGGAGACTGCTATTGACAAACTCAAAGAACAAATAGATATTATCGAAAGTTTGGAAAAGTATGAGGGGCATCTGTATAATTGGTATAGCCTTGCCACGCAAAAACCGCTTAGTCCATATTTTGTATCAAGCGTAGACAGCGGAAATTTTGTTGCCTGTCTTATCACAGTCAAGTCTTTTGTCAAGGATGTTGACAAGACTTTATATGCAAGAGTTGTCAAAATTATTGACGACTGTAATTTCGACGCGCTATTTGACGACTCCAAAGGCAAGTTTTATATAGGTTATAACAAAGAGCAAAACAAGTTTGAAGGACATTACGATATGTTGGCGTCAGAAGCAAGGACTCTTTGCTATATTGCGTCGTGTATCAAGGGAAATACTGCGTACTTCAACGGCTTGGCGAGAAATATAATTAAACTCAAGGGCAATACCTTGGTGTCTTGGTCGGGCACGGCATTTGAGTACTTGATGCCGCAGATATTCTTAAGTGACTGCAAAGGCAGTCTGTTGACAAAAAGTTGCCATAATATCATAGATATTATGTCCAAATCAAAGTGCGGAGACGTATGGGGTATAAGCGAAAGTTGCTATTTTGAATTTAATGAAGAAAACAGTTATAAATATCTGGCATTCGGTGTAAGTAGCATTAGCCTCAATGCGACAAAAGATAGGTGTGTTATATCTCCGTATTCTTCTGCGCTTGCTTTAAAATACGCTCCCGAAAAGGCTATTAAAAACCTCAAAAAACTTGTCGATATGGGAATGAAAACCACGCTTGGTATGTACGAGGCTATAGATTTTACTAATGGGACGAATATCGTCGCGACGTTGATGTCGCACCATCAAGGAATGTTGCTTTGCTCAGTTGTCAATACGCTTTTTGACGATTATTTGGTTAAGTTGTTTATGGGTGACCACGCAATGTCAGGCGGCAAAATGATGCTTGAAGAAAAAATGCCGACGTCTAAGAGTAAGTCCACTAAGAAATTTGACGCAGTGTATGACGCAAAGACAGCCAATGGGTATTCCAGAATTGGTGAATGTAGCGGATTTCCTATCGTCAACGCGCTTACCAATGGGCATTATAGCGTCGTAAGCAATTCTCACGGCGGCGGATATTCATTTGCCAAAGGCAAGTATATCGACAAATTCAGCGCAGATATTTATGATAATAAAGGCTCGTTCTTTTATATTAGTGACGGCAAAGAACTTTATTGTCCAACTTATGCACCTATGTATAAGCACAAGTGCCAATATGATTTTTCGCCGTTTGAAAGTAAGTACGTCAATTTGGATAAAAATTGTCAGATGAGCATATTCATACCGCAACACTTAAATTGCGAAGTGCGGAAGATAACCGTCACCAATAAGGAAAATACCGTGGAGAAATACACTTGCGGATTTTGCGGAGAACTTGCTCTTAATGACTTTGGCGGTATGGTATCGCATCCGGCGTTCAACGATATGTTTGTGTCTACGTCGTATGATGAAAGATTGGATTCTCTCATTGCAAAGCGTACTGCAAGAAGTTTTCACGGAGATTGTTACGCGTCATTATCCGTACTCGGCGTGGAAAATCTCAAATACGAAAGCAATCTGGCAAACTTCATAGGAAGAGAAGGCGGCTTTGACTCTCCGAAAATATTCAAAGACGGAAAAACGTCGGGAGTATCCGTCGGAGACGTGCTCAATCCCTGTCTTGGCTTTGTCGGTGAGATCACGCTTAATCCCGGAGAGAGCAAGAGCGTGTATTGTGTGATTGCTTATGATAATGACGTCAATGCCTTGAAAAACGTTGTTGAACAGGCTAGGTCTACGGATTTTGCAAAGTACGCTTATGAGAGCGCCAAGTTGACGGCTTTGTCAAAGACATATAAATATCAATTGAACGATAAAATCAGCGATTTGATTTGCAGGCTGTCCACGAGAGTGTTGTATGTTCCATACGATAGAGAGAAGTTGAGCGAAATCGTAAGCAACTATGCTCAAAATTTGCCTATGTCTTTGGATAAATCTACAAAATATATATATTTTGGTTATTATAATCAAGATGAAAAATTTAAAAATCTTATATATTCCGTTATATATATGAATATGGCGTCAATAAAATGCAATCTCGTCGTGGCGTACAACGCAAGGCAAAAGGATAGGGAGCATATTCTCAAAAACTTTATAGATTTGACGAATATCGGAGACTTGTTGAGTTTGAATTGCTTAAGATTTTTGAATATAGAGGGTATGGACGTCGGAGTGGTCGAAGAAATTAAGCGCAATGCTTTTATAGTCTTGGACAATATTCCCAAGAAAGGGGAGAAAAACGACGACAATTTTAGCAGCGTGACAATTCCTATTCTTGAAAAAGGCGAAAACGTGTCAAAGCGTTCGGTCATATATAGCGCAGTCAATGTAGATATTGTCAAGCCGTGCTCGGCAGGCGGATTTGATAAAGATGGTAACTATATTGTCACGTCTACTCCCGATCTGCCTTATTCCAACGTTATTTGCGGAGAAAAAGGCGGTTTTGTTGTGACTCAAAACGGCGGAGGATTTGATTACTTTGACAACAGTAATTTAAATCGAGTTACAAAATTTGAAAACAATCCGATATTTGACACGCCGTGCGAAGAGTTGTACGTAGATATTGACGGCAATATGCAAAGACTCAACAAACTTGTCAAAGGCGGCTGTGTTAAGCACGGAATTGGATATACGCAATTTTGCGGAATTGCCAACCAGTTGAAATACTGCGTCGAAGAGGGAATAATCAAAGACGGTCGAGGCAAATACGTTAAACTCAACCTGTCTAAGGAAAGAGAAAATATAAATACTCAAGTATTGTTTTCGCTCAACGCTATGTTGGGAGATCTGCCTGTCAATCAAATGCTCTTTGACGAAAAGGTAGACGACAGAACTATCAAGATTACCAATGCTTTCAACAATCAAAGCGTGTTTGTAAAGTGCAACGTAGAAGTTGAGTTGTTGCCTAGCAAGGCAAGTTTTAAGACGCTTGGCGGTGAGGTCTTCGTGTCGGAATATAAAGGGGATTGCAATCTTGCATCTCACGCTATGTTGACAAGACAATTGGGCGGCAGAAATATCGAAATCAAATTCTTGATAGCAAAAGAATATGAATTTTTGACGTCAATCAAATTGGAAAATCTCAACGACCATATTCTTGAACAAAAGTATAAATTTGCAGATTTAAACAAATTTGAACTGTGTTCAAAAGATAAAAATCTCAATTTGCTTTTCAATAAGTGGCTGGCTTATCAAGTGGTGTCAAGCCGTATCAACGGCAAGTGCGGCTATTATCAGGCAGGCGGAGCAATCGGATTTAGGGACCAACTTCAAGATATGTTGACAATGCTCTATATCGACACAGAGCGCGTAAAAAATCATATTTTATTGTCTGCTGAACATCAGTACCTAGAAGGAGACGTTCAACATTGGTGGCACGGAGATTGCTTTGGAGTGAGGACGCATATCACCGATGACAGATTGTTTTTGCCGCTATTGACATTTGAATATATAGACTTCACAGGTGATAATATGATATTGAACACTGTTCAGAAATATCTTATTTCACTTCCTCTAGAAGAGCGAGCGGAAAGCAGATTGGAAGTGCCGCAAAAAAGTCAAGTGGGCGAAAGTTTGCTCTCTCATATCAAGAGAGCAATTGACGCAACTTTGAATTACGGAGAGAGAGGGCTGTTGCTTATAGGCGGCGGAGATTGGAACGACGCTCTCAACGAGATAGGTATGCAAAACAAGGGCGAGAGTGTATGGCTGAGTATGCTTATGCTGCACGTATTGCGTAAGTTTGTCAAATACCTAGACTTTGACAGAAGACAGGAGTATCTTGCGCATATCGAAAATCTTCAACTTGCATTGAACAAGTGTTTTAAGGATGGGTATTTTATGCGCGCTACGACAGATTACGGCGAAGAGTTGGGAGTCAAATCTAATCCGCGTTTTACAAAGGACATTCTTTGTCAGAGTTGGAGCGTGATTGCATCAGTGTCGTCAAAGAGCGTGCAGACTCAAGCGCTGCAAAGCGTAAGCGATCTTATCGACAGCAAGGCGGGAATAATCAAGTTGCTTTCTCCTGCGCAGACCAAAGATATGTATTACGGATATATCTCTTCATATCCAAGGGGCGTAAGAGAAAACGGCGGACAGTACACCCACGCTGCGGCTTGGTACGTCAAAGCGGCGGCGCTGTCTGACAGCGTAATCTACACAGGCGAGAGAAAATATACCCCTCACAATTTACTTGATATGCTCAATCCGATTGCAAAAAATTCTTCGATTGAAGGCGCAGAAATGTATAAAGGCGAGCCGTACGTCCTTGCCGGTGACGTATATTCAAATCAAGACAACTACGGCAGAATGGGTTGGAGTTGGTATAGCGGCAGCGCAAGTATACTGTATGACACGGTAGTGAGAGACTTTATAGGTATCAATATACAGGGTAAAATCATATCATTTAGCCGACCGAAATTTGACGATTGGCAAGGAATGAGCGTGACCTATAAATATAAAGGAACAGTTTATTTTATTGAGTTTGACGAAGGCAAAGAGGACTGTATAGAAGTGCAGGGCGTAAGAATTAAGGGAGATACGGCTATTGCGCTCGAAGAAAACGCAGGCAAAAAGCAACTCAAGGTTGTATTTTCCAATAAAATATAAGCGGGCTTCCCCTAAGGGGAGCCTTTGCTATTACTATAAAGAAGGACTTTATAGTAATTGTGACTTTACTGCCTTATAATAGCGTTTAATTTCGACTTGAACATAATTAAGTGTTCTCTAGTGGCTTTGTATATAAAATATGAACATATATTTATTTAAATTTATTGACTTTAAATATTTTATAGATTTATAATATCAATATGAATTTGTTTGATATAATACAAAAAGATAACGCTCCGCTCGCGGAGAGAATGAGACCCACGACATTGGACGATTTTGTAGGACAGAGCCATATCGTCGGCAAAAATAGTTTGCTTAGAAGAGCCATTTTGACAGATTCTCTGGGAAGTTGTATATTTTACGGCGCGCCAGGTTGCGGCAAAACCACGCTTGCAAACATAATAGCAAATACTACGAAGTCTAACTTTGTAAAACTAAACGCGGTATCCTCGGGCATTGCCGATGCCAAGAAAGTCATTGAGGACGCAAGGCTGGAAAAAGAGAGATACGGCATAAAGACGTATTTGCTTCTCGACGAGTGTCACAGATGGAATAAGGCTCAATCCGACTGTATGCTTGAGGCTATCGAAAAAGGTCATATTGTATTTATCGGCTCGACTACGGAAAATCCTTTTGTATCAATGACGAGGGCAATCGTATCGAGGTGCAGAATATTTGAATTTAAGCCACTTTCTGGCGAGGATATTAAAAATAATCTAAAAAGGGCTCTAAACGATAAAGAAAAGGGATTGGGAAATTATGACGTCAACGTCAGCGAAGAAGCGCTCGATCACTTTGTTTGGGCAAGTGACGGAGATATGCGCAACGCGCTCAACGCTTTGGAACTTGCCGTAAAGAGTACTTCTCCCGATGAAAAAGGCGTAATCGTCATAGACGTATCGGTAGCAGAGCAGTCTTCGCAAAAGAAGTCTATGAGTATAGACGAAAGTATGTATTACGATATGCTTTCGGCGTTTTGCAAATCATTGAGAGGCAGTGACAGTGATGCCGCGTTGTATTGGGCGGAAAGGCTTATTCAAGCGGGGTGCGACCCAATGCTGATATTGCGTAGACTGGTCGTGCATAGCAGCGAGGACGTGGGTATGGCTGATCCGCAGGCGCTTGTAATAGCAACCAGCGCTTTGACAGCGTATCAGAATATAGGACTGCCAGAAGGTAAGATACCTCTTTACAATGCAATAATTTACGTTTGTGAAGCGCCTAAATCCAACAGTGTCGTTATAGCAAAGTATGCCGTAGAGCAAGTCGTAGCCGAGAGAAAGGACGACAAGGTGCCTGCATATCTTATGGATAAGAATTACAAGGCTCAAAAAATTTCAGGATATAAGTATCCTCACGATTACGGCGGTTGGGTAGAGCAACAGTATTTGCCGGATTCTTTGAAAGACGAGAGATTTTATCAGCCGTCTCAAAACGGATTTGAAAAGTATTTGATACGAGCAAAAATAACCAAGCAAAACAAACCGGAGAATAAAAAGGGATAGTTTGCTGGTAATTTAATATTTTCAACGTACATTTTTATGTAAAATCTACAAATATTTAGTACATTCAACTAAAAAACTGCATTGACGGCATATTGCCTGCAATGTATAATTGAAGTAAAGTTAAGTTCGGTCGCGAGACCGTCTTTACTTAAAGCAACGAGAGAGGTTTTTATGAGTGAAATTTTGACTATAACCAATTTGAGCAAAAAGTATAAAGGCAATGACAGGTATTCTGTCAAAGATTTGAGTTTTCAAGTCAAAGAGGGAGAACTGTTTGCATTTTTGGGACCCAACGGCGCGGGCAAGAGTACTACTATCAAGTGTATCACAGGCGCGTTGCCTTACAGCGAGGGCAATATTAAGATTTGCGGACACGATTTGCACGAAAAGCCTATAGACGCAAAGAAAAATATAGGTTACGTGCCTGACAATCACTTTACTTACGATACTATGACAGGTGGAGAATACGTTAATTTTATGTCGGATATCTACGGTGTGGGCGTCAATGACAGAAAGACAAGAGCCGATAAATACGTCGAACTTTTAGGATTGACGGACGCGATTGGCAAACCTATCGGCAGTTATTCTCACGGTATGAAACAAAAAATATGCGTAATAGGCGCATTGATACACAATCCAAAACTTTGGATACTCGACGAGCCTTTGACGGGACTTGATCCTCAAAGCGCGTATAATCTCAAAGAGTTGATGAAAGAGCATTGCAAAGAGGGCAACAGCGTATTGTTTTCTTCGCATATAATCGAAGTCGTAGAAAAACTGTGCGACAGACTTGCGATAATTGACAAAGGCAGTCTTATCGTCAGCGGGTCTATGGACGAAATCAGGGCAAAGAATGAGGATAATTCTCTTGAAGAGTTCTTCCTGTCGGTTACGCAGGGGGACGTGCTTGTCGGTGATGAGAGCGAAGAATTTAAGTTTTAGAGGTGGTGTATGACTGCATTTTTTGCATTGACTAAACAATTGATAAAAAGCACGCTAAAGCCTAGTTTTAAAGATGAAAAAGAGAAGAAAAAATATATTGGCACGTATATAGCGTTGACAGTGTGTATGGGTATTCCGTATATAATAATGTTGGTAAGTATATATGGGCTTGTCAAAGCGTCTGCAGAACTTGGATATCTTGCCGAGATATTGTCAATTGGCTTTTTTATGAGTCAGTTGTTGACGTTTTTCTTTGGGCTTTTTAAGTATATCAACATAATGTATTTTAGCAAAGACAACGAATTTTTGTTTACGTTGCCGCTCAAATCAGTGAGTATATTCTGGGCAAAATTCATTACGGTTTTGCTTTATGAATTGATTTTTTCACTATTGACTGTAATTCCAGTCTGCATAGTAACCATTATCGCAATGGCAACTTTGGGAGACTTTAGCGTAGGGATATTATTGATGATGTTGCCTGCGACTATATTGTTACCAATTATGGCAATACTCGTCATTGCTTTGCTTTCTTTCCCAATAATGAAGATTATGCAATTCTTTAAAAACCGTCCTATATTGGGAGCGGTATTTACCGTAATATTTGTTGTCGCAATATACGTCGCGATATATCTTCCTATCATACTAAATACTCCCAACATAGACGGCTCGGAGATAGGAAGCGGAGCGGCAGATAATGCCGGTGAAAGCATATCAATGGGAGAGATGTACGTTGCATTATTGCCGTCGGTTGCGCCTATAGGCAAGTATTTTTATCACACTTATTTGCTTGCAATGTCTATGACTGTCGGCGGAGTAAAGGCGTTTGGTTACGCAATGGCATTCATAGGTATAGTCGTAGTATTGGCTACGCTTGGCACGTTGCTGGCAATGTGGCAGTTTAAGAGAATTTCGCAAGGCGTGTATGAGAATAACGGTGCGACTGCGTCTTCTAAAAAACAAGGCGAAGTCAAACAGGCGTCACTCAAAAAAGCGCTTATTAAGAAAGAATTTTCAAGCGTGCTTAAGTCGAGCAATTTGCTGATACAAAGCGGTATGATGGTGATATTGCCGCCTGTACTGATATTTTTCGTTGGCAAAATGCAATCCAATATGACTAATTCTTTTGTCGGACTTGCCGTGGCGGAGTTGATAATCAAACTTATGACGAGTTCTAATACTATAAGCATACTTGCCGTGTCAAGAGACGGAGAGGGCGCGTTGATGGCAAAGACTATGCCGATAAGCGCACAGCAAATCGTATGGTCAAAGATTTTCGTCGGTTTTGTGTTCTCGGCAATTACCGTAGTATTGTCGACCGTAGCCTTTGCTTTCATTGGCGGGGTAAATGTTTTGCAAGTATTAGGTTTCTTCATATCCAATATAATTTACGCTTGGTCGGTCAACAGATTTTGCGTATACCGCGATCTCAAAAAGCCGCGAGTGCATTGGAAAAATATCGAAGAGATAATCAAAAACAACTTCGCAAGCGTAATACCTATGTTCTTGGCATTTATACCCGGACTTCTCGTAATGGCGCCGACAATGGTATACGGAATTGTGCTTACTGGTCTCAATCCTTACGTAATCGGAGCAATCTATAGTGCAACTACGCTTTTGGTCAGCGGAGTATATTACCTTGTTGTCAGAGCGCTTAGCAAAGGCAACGTCGAAGAGTTGTGGGATAGAATCGAGTAAAAAATAAATTGACAAAAGCGCTGGGCTTATGCAATAATTTTGATATGAAGTATTTAGCAATAGATTTGGGGGACGCCCGCACCGGTATAGCGGTAAGCGAGAGCGGTATCATAGCCACAGGCTTGGAGACTTACAAGAGAGTGGCTTTGAAACAGGATTTGCAACATATTGCCGATTTAGTCAAGCAGTACAAAATCGACGTCGTAGTCTTTGGATTGCCTCTCAATATGGACGGTACGTCAGGCGAGAGAGTGGAAAAAACCAAGGCTTTTGCTGAGCAACTGCAACCGCTTATAGACGCCAAAATTGATTATGAAGACGAGCGGCTTACTTCCGTAGTTGCCGAAGAGATGCTCATCGAAGGCGGAATGAGAAGGGATAAGCGAAAAAAGGTCATTGATAAGATTGCCGCGACGATAATATTGCAGGCATACTTAGATAGACAGTAGTCGTTATAAAATGAGTGGACGAGAAAGTTCACTCATTTTTGTTAGGAATGATTTAGTTTGAGATTGGAGGCGTTTTTGCGTCTAATTCATATAGTGCGACAAAATGTGCGCCAAATTCCTTGCAAAATAAAAATAAATAATATAATATTATTATGTAAATATTTAGTTATCACTATACGGAGGTAGTTATGTCAGGACATAGCAAATGGGCTAATATTAAAAATAAAAAGGGCAAGAGCGATGCAAAGAGAGCAAGCGTATTTACCAAGATAGGCAGAGAGATTGCCGTAGCGGTTAAGCAAGGCGGTCCGGACCCCAATTCAAATGCGAGATTGAGAGACGTCATTGCTAAGGCAAAAGCCAACAATATGCCCAACGATAATATCGAAAGAGGAATCAAGAAGGCAAGCGGAGAACTTAATGCCGTCAACTATGAAGAAAACATCTACGAGGGCTATGCTGCCGGCGGTGTGGCCGTGATAGTAGAGACTTTGACGGACAACAAAAACCGCACCGCGGGCGATATCCGTCACCACTTCGATAAGTGCGGAGGCGCTATGGGTACCAGCGGTTGCGTATCGTATATGTTTGAGACTAAAGGCGTAATAGTAGTCGACGGCGAGGGCGTGGACGAAGATACCGTAATGATGATTGCGCTTGATTGCGGAGCCAACGATATACTCAATGACGAAGACGTATTTGAGATTTATACCGATCCTAATTCTTTGGGCGAAGTAAGAGAGGCAATAGAGAAAGAGGGCAGTCTCAAAATTTTGTCGGCTCAGGTGGACAGAATACCTAGCAATACCGTCAAGCCGGATAAAGACGCAGAGGCAAAAGTGCTCAAACTTTTGGATATGCTTGAAGACAATGACGATGTGCAAAACGTATATCACAATGCAGAACTTGAAGAAGAGGACGAAGACTGATTTTAGAGGTCAATTATGGAAAATATGCAAGAAGTATGTTGCAAGGTAAGGAATGCAACTTATAAATTATCTCTGTACGACACCAAGACTAAGAATGATATTCTTATGGCTGTCGCAAAGAAAATAGAACAAAACAAAGAGAATATAAAAAAAATCAACGCTATAGATATTGAAAATGCAAAAGGCAAATTGTCAGAAGCAATGATAGACAGACTTACTTTGACGGATTCTCGTATTGCGCTTATGGCTGAAGGAGTAAGGCAGGTCGCAGACCTTGAAGACCCGGTAGGCAAAGTCGTCAGAGAGTGGAAGGTCGACAGCGGACTTGAGATAAAGAAGGTCAGAGCGCCTCTCGGCGTAATCGGCGTAATATACGAATCGAGACCCAACGTCACTGTAGACGTGGCAAGTCTTTGCATTAAGTCGGGCAACGGAGTTTTGCTCAAAGGCGGCAAAGAGGCAATCAATACCAATAGAGCGCTGTTTGAGATAATTCAAGATGCTATTGACGAACTTGGGCTTGACAAAGATATCGTTGGGTTTGTCGACAATGTGGAAAGACAGGCAACGTACGATATGTTGCAACAGGCAAGATATATCGACGTGATAATTCCAAGAGGAAGTGACAATCTCAAGAAGTTTGTGCTTACCAATTCTCAGATACCGGTCATAGCGTCTTCGGGCGGCAACTGCCACGTATATGTAGAGAAGAGTGCAGACCTTGATATGGCAAAGAGAATTGTATACAATGCAAAAATGCAAAGAGTGTCGGTATGCAACGCTCAAGAGCAACTCTTAGTTGACGAGGCAATAGCAGATAAATTTTTGCCGGATATGCTCAAGACTTTGCAAGACGGCGGTTGCAAGATCATTGGTGACGAAGTAATTCAACGATACGCAAGCGACGTAATTCCCGCTACCGAAGAAGATTACAGGACGGAAAGGGAAGATTACTTCCTCACTGTCAAAGTTGTCAAGGACTATAAAGAGGCAATCAACCGTATCAATGCCAACGGCACTAAGCACAGCGAAGCCATTGTGTCAAAAGACGAAGAAATAATGAAAATCTTTACGACTGCTGTCGACGCAGGTTGCGTGTATACCAACGCTTCGACGAGATTTACCGACGGATTTGAGTTTGGTTTCGGCGCGGAGATTGGTATCTCTACACAGAAGTTGCACGCTAGAGGTCCGCTTGGTCTAGAGCAGTTGACGAGTGAAAAATACGTCGTCACAGGTCACGGCGAGATACGCAAATGATAATCTTGGGAATAGACCCCGGACTTGCCATCGTAGGGTATGGCGTGATTGAGGCGCAAAAGGGAGCCTTTCGTCCAATAGACTGCGGAGTTATCAACACTCCAAAAGAAGACACCGTCCCGATAAGGCTTACCAAGATATACGACGGAATCAATTCTTTGATAGACAAGTTTAAGCCCGATTGCATTGCTATAGAAGAACTGTTTTTTAATACCAATATTACCACTGGTATCAACGTGGCTCAGGCGAGAGGAGTTGTGCTTTTGGCGTGTCAGCAAAAGGGACTGAAGATGTATGAATATACGCCGTTGCAAATCAAACAAGCATTGACAGGATACGGCAAAGCAGAGAAAAAACAAATTCAGTTTATGGTCACGAGATTGCTTAATCTCAAGGCGGTGCCAAAGCCCGACGACGCGGCTGACGGACTTGCCGTCGCGCTTACTCACGGACAGACGGCGCGTCTTGGCGGACTGTTTGGCATAAGATAGATTAAATTAAGCAAATAAAGTATCAAGAATAATCAAAATAATTGTGTATTAAGGCAAGGGATATATGTACTATTCGATTACCGGCAAAGTTATATTTTATGAAGAAGGTAATGTCGTGCTGGAAAACAACGGCATAGCCTACGAACTCGGCGTGTCCGCAAATACGTTGTCGGCGTTTGCCAAAAAGGGCGAAACCGTCACTGCGTATACCTATCTCAAGGTAGCGGAAGACGAGATGAGCCTTTACGGCTTTTTCAGCAAAGAAGAAAAGGCAATGTTTATCAATTTGATTAGCGTCAGCGGAGTTGGACCAAAGACGGCTTTGCAGATACTTTCGGGTATAGACTTGCAAAGACTTGCAATTGCAATTGTCAACAGTGACGCGAAGACGCTGTCAAAAGTCAAAGGACTTGGCAAGAAGACCGCAGAGCGTATCATTCTTGAACTTAAAGAAAAGATTGCAGAAGTTGGCGGCGGAGACGATGGTGACGGATTCTTTGGACTGCTTGGCGGAGACGATACTTCAAAAGACGAAGTCGTCAATGACGCAGTGCTTGCTTTGGTATCTTTGGGAATATCCAAGACGGAAGCCGTCAAAGCGGTGGCTGTCGCAAGAGGCAAGACGGATAAACTTGAAAACATAATCACACTGGCATTAAGGAGTTTTGATAAGTAATGGAATTTTTTGACGACGAAGAGAGATTTATGTCCTCAATGCAAGGCGTAAGCGAGGGAGATAGCGAAAATTCGCTTCGCCCTAAAAGTATGTCCGATTATGTCGGTCAAGATAAAATAAAAGAAAATCTTGAAATATATATCAAAGCCGCAGTGGGAAGAGACGAGGCGCTCGACCACGTGCTTTTGTATGGACCTCCGGGTCTTGGTAAGACGACTTTGGCGCATATAATTGCAAGCGAAATGGGATCGCAAATCAGAATTACTTCGGGACCTGCGATAGAAAAGGCAGCCGATTTGGCGGCAATACTCACCAATCTCAACGAAAAAGACGTGCTTTTTATTGACGAGATACACAGGCTTAATCGCAACGTCGAAGAGGTGCTTTATCCCGCAATGGAGGATTATGCTCTTGACTTTATGGTAGGCAAAGGACCTAGCGCAAGGAGTATAAGGCTGTCACTTCCCAAGTTTACGTTGATTGGCGCAACTACCAGAGCAGGTATGCTTACTTCGCCGCTACGCGACAGATTTGGAGTCAACTGCCGTCTTGAGATGTATACACCAGAAGAACTTGCTAGTATAGTCAAGCGAAGCGCGGGACTTTTGGGAGTGGAAATAACTGACGACGGCGCGTACGAGATTGCGCGGCGTAGCAGAGGAACTCCGAGAATTGCCAACCGTATACTTAAGAGAGTGAGAGATTACAGCGAAGTCTTGGCGGAAGGTATAATCGACGCAAAGGTCGCAGATATAGCGCTTGGCAAGATGGAAATCGACAAACTTGGACTTGATAATATAGACCGCAAAATCATTTTGACGATAATTGACAAATTCAACGGCGGTCCCGTCGGACTTGACACATTGGCGGCGTCGATAGGCGAGGACGCGGGTACTATTGAAGACGTATACGAGCCTTATCTAATGCAGATTACTTTTATTGCGCGCACTCCGAGAGGTCGCATTTGTCTGCCCGACGCGTATACGCACTTTGGCAGAAAAGCCAATCAACTTGCTTACGAGCAACTTTCTATGCTAGATACAGAGGATAAATAATGAAGACAAGCGAGTTTTATTACGATCTTCCGCAAGAACTCATTGCGCAGACACCGATAGAGCCAAGAGACGCTTCTAGATTGCTTGTGTATCATAAGGACAGCGCAAGTATTGAACATAAGCATTTTTACGACGTGATAGATTATCTTCAAAAAGGTGATGTGCTTGTCATCAACAATACCAAAGTAATTCCCGCGAGGATATTTGCGACGAGATTGCCGCGTACGGAAAAGACGGTAGAGAATAATACCGAGGTCTTGTTGCTCAAGCGCAAAGAGTACGACGTGTGGGAGTGCATTACGCGTCCTGCAAAAAAACTTAAAATCGGCACTATGCTTGACTTTGGCAAGATGCAAGGACAGGTTGTCGGCTTTGGCGAAGAGGGCGTAAGGTTTATCAGATTCATATTCGACGGAGTTTTTGAAAATATTCTCGAAGAAATCGGCAATATGCCTCTTCCGCCTTATATTACTCAAAAACTTGAGGATAAGAGTAGGTATCAGACGGTGTACAGCAAGATAGACGGCTCTGCTGCAGCGCCTACGGCTGGCTTACATTTCACACCAGGGCTTTTGCAAAAAATTGCAGATAAAGGCGTGCAGATTGCAAATGTGCTTTTGCACGTGGGACTAGGTACGTTTAGACCTGTAAAGGAAGACGATATACTCAATCACAAAATGCACAGCGAATATTTTGAGGTCGACGAACTCAATGCGAAGATTATCAATGATGCTTTGTCAGAGGGTAGACGCGTGATATGCGTAGGCACGACGTCCGTCAGAGTGGTAGAAAGCGCCGCTGGAGAAGACGGATACGTAAAACCAAGCAAGGGAGAAACGCAGATTTTTATCTATCCGGGATATAAGTTTAAAGTCCTCAAAGGACTTATAACCAACTTCCATTTGCCCGAGTCTACGTTGATTATGCTCGTCAGCGCATTTATAGGCAGAGAGAATACGTTAGCGGCGTATAATACGGCGGTGGAGGAGAGGTATCGGTTTTTTTCATTCGGTGACGCTATGATGATTGTATAAACGTCGCAATACTGTGTCGAACTTGCGTTTTGCCTTGGTCGTGTACGTTTAGTACACTCTCGGCGGACAAATCCGCGTTCTCTTTGTCTTGCTCGTTTCTCCAATCATCATTCTTACTGTTGCAATAGTGGATATCACATAAATAATTTGATTAAAGGATAAATATGGAAAATTTTAAGTACGAAGTAATAAAAGTATGCAAGCAGTCTGGCGCAAGAGTAGGTCGATTTACCACTCCGCATGGCGTGATTGACACTCCTGTATTTATGCCTGTCGGTACGAATGCGACGGTCAAGGCGCTTGCGCCCGCTCAAGTCGAAGATACAAAGGCGTCTATCGTGCTTGCCAATACTTATCATTTATATTTAAGACCTGGCGCAGATCTCGTGGAAAAGGCAGGCGGACTACATAAGTTTATGAATTGGAACAAACCTATTTTGACAGACAGCGGCGGCTTTCAAGTTTTTTCGCTTTCCAAAATGAGAAAGATTACGGAAGACGGAGTTACGTTTTCTTCATACATCGACGGCTCAAAGCACTTTATGGGACCGGAAGAGTCAATTGCTGTTCAAAACAAGTTGGGCGGAGATATTATTATGGCTTTTGACGAATGTACCGACGGCGTGACTGATTA
The DNA here is from genome assembly GCA_029060025.1 of Clostridia bacterium. Lineage (GTDB taxonomy): Bacteria > Bacillota > Clostridia > Christensenellales > UBA3700 > RACS-045. The sequence continues at coordinate 18,389 of JAIDUV010000037.1, forward strand.
TAAGTACGCCAAAGGCGCAATGAATCGCACGCTAGATTGGCTTGCAAGATCTGCTAAGGCGCACAAAAATCCCAATCAAATGCTGTTTCCTATAATACAAGGCAATATGTACGCCGATTTGCGCGTCGAAAGCGCAAAGAGGACTATTGAGTACGCAAAGTGCGGTTTTTCTATCGGCGGACTTTCCGTTGGAGAGCCAAAGCCTGTTATGTATGAGATGCTTGACTTGTTGAGGCAGTATTATCCCGAAAATCAACCAAGGTATCTTATGGGCGTAGGTTCGCCTGACTGTCTTGTCGAGGGCGTAATGAGGGGTATAGATATGTTTGACTGCGTGCTTCCTACGCGTATGGCTCGCAATGGCTCGGCATTCACAAAATACGGCAACTTGACTATCCGCAACGCTATTTTTAAAGAAGATTTTTCACCTGTGGACAGTGAGTGCGATTGTTATTGCTGTCGCAATTTCTCTCGCGCTTATATCCGCCATCTTATCAATTCGGGCGAGATACTCGGCGGAGCGTTGCTGTCAATACATAATATAAGGTTTTTAACAAAACTTATGGAAGATATGCGACAGGCAATTATGGAGGATAGATTTGGAGACTTCTACAAGCAGTTTACTTCAAACTATACTTGGGGACACGGCGGAGAAAAGTCTGTCCGCAAAAAATAATGTATATGTGTTGAATTACTCAAGGATATTACCTTAAAAAGGTTTATTCAGAGTAAAAAACTGTAAAAAGTATATAAAATATCAAAAATACCCAACAAAATGCTTGTAATTGTTGAGTAAATAAGTTAAACTTGAATAGATATTAAATTGATTGATATAATTTTTATATTGATTTATGTTGATAAATAAAGTTTTAAGGAGCAAATATGAATTTATTTAGTTTGTTAAGCGCAGACGAGGGCGGAAGCGGCGGTTTGTTCGGCGGCTCAAGTTGGGTAATGATAGTCGTACTCGTCGTATTGATGGTCGTTATGTTTGCGGCTTCTATAATACCGCAAAAGAAGCGCCAAAAGAAAGCGCAAGAAATGATGAACAGCATCACAGTTGGAACAAAAGTCAAGACGATAGGCGGTTTTGTCGGAGAGATAAAAAAGGTTGACAACAACGCAGGTACGTTTACGCTTGATATAAGCGCAAACGGCGACGGAAGTATGATGGTTGTAATAGATAAGTCTGCTATATACACCGTACTTCAAGCAGTTAAAGCGCCAACAGGCGAAGTTACTCTTGAAGAAAAAGTTGCGCCCGAAGTAGTCGCTATGGACGATATCGAGGCTGACGCAGAGGCTCAGCAAAAGAAAGCCGGCAAAAAGAATAAGAAGAATGAAGACGTAAAAGAAGAGACTAGCGAAAGCATAGGCGATTCTTTGGAAAAGACGGATAATAACACTCTTCTCAAAGACTAATTGACAATTAAGCAGACGCTGTAAAGCGTCTGTTTTTTTACACTATATATAAACATTTGTTTGCTTTTTGTTAGAATTTAAGATATATTATATATGGCAAATGACTTATTGAGGAGAAGATATGCACGATATATGGAATCCTTGGCACGGTTGCAAAAAGTGTAGCGAAGGTTGTCAAAATTGTTATATGTATTATCTTGACAGAATACACGGCAACTTTGATAGTGACAAAGTCGTCAAGACTGGGAATATGAATTATCCGCTGTCGCGCAATCGCAGTGGAAAGTTTGTCATAGGTAGCGGAGAACTGCTGAGAGTGTGTATGACGTCAGACTTTTTTATAGAAGAGGCTGACGAATGGCGAGAAGAAGCGTGGGACGTGATATATCAAAGACCGGACGTCAAGTTTTTTCTTTTGACTAAGAGACCTCAAAGGGTTGAGAGATGTTTGCCAAAAGATTGGGGCGAGGGTTGGGAAAACGTGTTTTTCAACGTCACTTGTGAAAATCAGCGCAGAGCGGACGAAAGAATACCAATAATGCACACGCTGCCTTTTAAGCATAAAGGCATTATGTGCGCACCGCTTATTGGAAAGGTGTCTATAGCCGAGTATCTCAAAGAAGGTCAAATTGAGCAAGTGATTTGCGGCGGAGAAAATTACGACGGCGCTAGGGCGTGCCATTATGAGTGGGTAAAACTCTTGCACGACGAATGTGTAGACGCTGACGTAACTTTTTCTTTTATCGAGACTGGCAATATATTTGTCAAAGACGGCATTGTCACACGAATGAGAAATAAGACGGAACAGGCAAAACTTGCATATAATCAAGGGCTGACATACAAAGGTAAGCCGATACATTATAATTTGACGGATAGATTGGGATTGCCTATCGAAGAGAGTTGTTATGCTCCCAAGTTCAAAAGACACTGTCTTACCTGCGGCAGCCGTCCTATTTGCAACGGCTGCGAGGATTGCGGAAAGTGCGCGGAAGAATTTGCTGAGCCTGAAGAGATAGAGTTATTTGACAGTGTGCGAAAGTTAAAGTAGCGTCAATTTTGAATTAGTCTTCATAAAACCTCATTTGACGCCATATATTATCTCAAGGAGGATAGGGTATGGCTATAAAGATGACGAAAAGAGATTTTTTGGAGATGTTTTTGGGGATATTGTTTTCTGTAATCATATCACTTTTAGCGGTAATTATCTTTGCGGTGATAGTGAAATATGCTAATTTGTCTACCAAAGTCGTGCAGATTGTCAATATTTTTTTGAAAATATTCAGTATATTTTTCGGTTCGCTGATTGCGCTTAAGTCGGGGCAAAAGGGACTTTTTAAAGGTTGTATAATAGGACTGTTTTTTGCGCTAGTGTCTTATTTGATATTCTCGCTTATCAACGGATCTTTTGCGGTAAATCCTTTGACTGCGTTCGACATTTTGAGTTGTTTGGTAGCAGGTTTGCTCAGCGGAGTATTTGCCGTAAACGTAAGGGGTAATAAATAATCGACTGTATAAATGGTTTTAAAAGCGGCTTATATATAATATTGATAAAATATTTAAAAGAATTTATATAAATACTTGCAAAATGGTCGAGTTTATTATATCATATAAGAAATACATTAGATACTAGGAGGATATATGAAACATATCAACAGCATCGTAACAAATTCTATGAAAAAACAAGGCAATATCGGTTGTGGCGAATGTCAGTCAAGTTGTCAATCTGCTTGCAAGACTTCTTGCACGGTTGGTAATCAAAGTTGCAAAAACCGCGACGAGAAAATCAACGCAACGAGAAAGCCTTTGATCTAATTACCGCATAAATGGTACACGCTTTTAAATTCTCTTATCACGACAAGGCATATCATTTTGTATGGGACAATGAAAGTGGCAGTCTGCATAACGTAGATTATGTCGCTTTTTTGTATGCAAAAAAAAGATTCGGACAAGCCTTGGACGAAAAGGAAGACAAAGATTTTTCGGCAATAGACAAAGCCGACTTGCAAGAACTCAAGGAGGAATTTGACGAGTTGGAAAAAATGGGAGTACTCAATACTCCTTGCACTTCTTTTGCCAAGAAGAAAAGAATTGGAGAGATAAAGGCGCTTTGTCTTCATATTTGCAACGACTGCAACTTGCGTTGCAAATACTGCTTTGCCGACGAGGGAACTTATCATACCACCGAGAGAGCGTATATGTCCGAAGAAGTGGGAAAAAAGGCAATAGACTTTTTGATTGCTCACTCTGGTAAGCGAAACAATCTCGAAGTTGACTTTTTCGGCGGAGAGCCTCTTATGAATTTGGACGTCGTAAAGGCAATAGTGGAATACGCTCGCTCAAGAGAAAAGGAGAGCGGAAAGTCATTCAATTTCACTATGACGACCAACTGCGTTTTGCTCAACGATAAGAATATCGAGTGGCTAAATAAAGAGATGTACAACGTGGTGCTGAGCATAGACGGACGCCACGACGTGCACAGCGCGGTGAGAAAAGCCGTCAACGGCAAGGACTGTTATGACCTTATTGCAAACAACGCTATCAAGTTTGCAAAAGCAAGGGGAGATAAGTCTTATTACGTAAGAGGTACATTTACGGCGCAGAACCTGGATTTTGCCGACGACGTACTTACGCTCAACGATATGGGATTTGACCAAATATCTATTGAGCCTGTCGTCACGGATATTCAAGACCTCAAAATTACTAAAGAGCATTTGCCTGCCATACTCAAAGAGTATGAGAGACTTGCCGAAAATTATATTGACAGAAGAAAGACATACAAATGGTTTAATTTCTTCCATTTTATGATAGACCTCGAGGGCGGACCGTGTATTGTCAAAAGACTTACAGGTTGCGGAAGCGGTTGCGAGTATCTTGCTATCACACCTACCGGCGGAATTTATCCTTGCCACCAATTTGCAGAAAACAAAGATTATTATATGGGTAACGTCTTTGACGGAGACTTAGATTTGTCTATATCAGATAAATTTGCCGACAATATCGTCACCAACAAGCCTGATTGCAAGGACTGTATGGCGAAGTATTATTGCAGCGGCGGTTGTGTCGCAAACAATCTCAATTTTGCTGGTAATATGGGCAAGCCGTATGATATATCTTGCGAAATGATGCGTAAAAGACTGGAACTTTCGCTTGCGATTAACGCAATTGAGGGAGCAGAAGAGAAGTAAGTAAGAATGTCATTTCGACCGAAGCGTAAGCGTAGCGGAGAAACCTCTGTCCATAACGGATTATAAATTTGCTTTGCGTTTATATATAATTATATAAATATTATAATTTTATACGTGAATTTATTTGCAAATTAAATTTGCGTATGCTAAAATACTATCTGGTAATAAACACTCAAGGTCAGCACAGGCAGTTGCTTGTTTGCCAACAAGTTGCCGAAAAGCGAAAACTTTGGGGAAGAATAAACAAAAAAAGGAGTTTAAAAAAATGGCAGTTGTAACAATGAAAAGCCTCTTAGAGGCAGGTGTACACTTTGGACACCAAACAAAGAAGTGGAACCCGAAGATGGCAAAATACATCTATTCGGCAAGAAATGATATTCATATCATTGACCTTCAAATCTCGGTTGAGCAAGTAGAAAAGGCGTACGCTTTCGTAAGAGACGTGGCTAAAGAGGGTAAGTCGATTTTGTTTGTCGGCACCAAAAAGCAAGCCCAAGACGCAATCAAAGAAGAGGCTCAACGTTGCGGTATGTTCTATATGAACCAAAGATGGCTTGGCGGTACTTTGACCAACTTCAAGACTATCAGAAGCCGTATCGAGAGACTTAACAAAATCAATCAAATGGAACTTATCGGTCAATTCGACCTTTTGCCAAAGAAAGAAGTTGCTATGCTCAAGGCAGAGAGAGACAAACTCGAGGCTAACCTTGGCGGTATCAAAGATATGACCCAACTTCCCGGCTGTATGTTTGTAGTAGACCTCAACAATGAAGACATTGCAGTAAAAGAGGCGCGCAAACTTGGTATCCCTGTAGTAGGACTTGTAGATACCAACTGTAATCCAGATCTCGTAGATTATGTTATCCCGGGCAACGACGACGCTATCAGAGCAATCAAGTTGATTGCAAGCATTATGGCAAACGCAGTAATCGAAGCAAACGAGGGTATCACTTTCTCCGTAGAAGAGGAGAGTGAAGAGTCCGGCGAGGCTGAGGCTGTAGCAGAGGAAAAGGCAGAAGAAGCAGTCGAAGAAGTTAAGGCTGACGAAGAATAATCGAGGAGGAATACTGATATGGCATTCACTAATAAAGACGTAATGGAATTGCGCGCAAAGACTGGCGTAGGTATGATGGATTGCAAGAAGGCTCTTACAGAGTCTGACGGTGATATGGAAAAGGCAGTTGAGATATTGAGAGAAAAGGGTATGGCTACGAGCGCTAAGAGAGCAGGTAAGATTGCATCTCAAGGTATCGTTGAGGCTTATATCAACGACAAGTGCGGCGTACTCGTCGAAGTCAACTGCGAATCCGACTTCGTTGCAAGAGGAGACCAATACAAGGCTTTCGTAATGGAAGTTGCAAAATATATTGCAGACAACGACGTTGAGTCCGTTGAGCAAGTAAGCGAGAATATGGCTACGGCTACGGCTGAAGCAGTGGCAAAGATTGGCGAGAAAATTGCTATCAGAAGATTTGCAAAGTATGCCAACACAGGCAAACTTGACAGTTATATCCATATGGGCGGAAAGATTGGCGTACTCGTAGAAATGAGCGGAAACGCAAGCGCAGAACTTGCTCACGATATTTGTATGCAAATTGCAGCCGCTAATCCTTCGTACGTAAAGGTTGACGAAGTACCGAAGGACGAAATCGAAAAAGAAAAGGAGATACTCAAGGCTCAGGCTCTCAACGAAGACAAGCCGAAGCCGCTCAACATCATCGAAAAGATGGTAGAGGGACGTATCAACAAGTATTATAAAGAAGTATGTCTTATAGAGCAACCTTTTGTAAAAGACGGTGACAAGACCATCAAGGCTCTTCTCAAAGAGGCTGGTGCAGACGTTGTGAGATTTACTCGTTTTGTTATGGGCGAAGGCTTGGAGAAAAAGGAAGAGAATTTGGCTGACGAAGTACAAGCGCAAATTAACAGCGCCAAGAAAAACTAATTGATTGCAAAAAGGAAAACGGTTATTCGTTTTCCTTTTTTACAATAGAGCCTTTTCATAAGTTCTCGCGGCAATATTGCTATAGATTTATACGTTTTGCTCGCGTCACTTAATCAAAGGCTCAAAAAATAAGTGGGTTATTGGAGAGATATATGATAAAGTATAAGAGAGCCATTATTAAACTTAGCGGCGAGGCCTTAGCGGGCGAGAAAGGCTTTGGTATTGACGAGGCAGTCGTATCGTACGTGGTCAATCAAATCAAAAGCGTATACGAATTGGGCGTCGAGATAGGAATTATTATCGGAGGCGGCAACTTCTGGAGAGGAAGACAGGCATTGAAAATGGAGAGATCGGCTGCCGACCATATGGGTATGCTGGCAACGGTAATGAACTCATTGGCGTTGCAAGACGCTTTGGAAGCGGCAGGCGTGCCTTGCAGAGTGCAGACCGCTTTGACAATTACAAGAATTGCAGAGCCGTATATTTTGCGCAAAGCAATGCGTCATTTTGAAAAAGGCAGAGTAGTTATCTTTGCTTGCGGCACTGGTAATCCCTTCTTCTCGACTGATACGGGCGCGGCTTTGAGAGCAGCGGAGATAAACGCAGACGTGCTTATGTTGGCAAAAAATATCGACGGCGTATACGACAGCGATCCTAAGAAAAATCCAAACGCTAAGAAGTATGACGAACTCTCTTATATGAAAGTCGTTCAAGACGGACTTCAAGCAATGGACGCAACGGCTATTACGCTCTGTATGGAGAATAAAATACCAATCATTGCCTTTGCTCTCAAAGAAGAAGACAGTTTGCTCAAGGCTATCAACGGAGAGAAAATCGGCACAATAATACATTGATTGCTATCTAATTGAGTATATACGAAAGGTGTGTGCAAATTTGTACACACCTTTTTAGTTGAAGATAATCAACGTCATTTCAAATGTTGAAGAGAAGAAAGTGGAACACTAGATTTCTCGACTGACTACGCTCAAAATAACATTATGTCACTCTGAGCGAAGCGTAAGCGCAGTCGAAGAGTCTATTAAATAATCATAATATTTTTGTAAATAATTATATATAAATAAAAATAAGTAAATAAATAATAAAAAGAATTGAATTTGCCGTAGACTTTTGATATAATTATGATAGCAAATTTTAAGGAGCGCAAATTATGGCATACGAACAAATGGAAGTATTGGAAGTTTTTGACGAATTCGAAACAAAAATGGACAAAAGCATTGCTTCTCTTCAATATGAATTCAACAATATGAAAGCGGGCAGAGCAAATCCGCATATCCTCGACAAAATCGTCGTCGATTATTACGGCGTACCGACGCCGCTAAAGCAAATAGGCAATATTCAGGTGCCTGAAGCAAGAATGTTGCTTATAAGCGTATGGGATACCTCCATACTCAAAGAGGTCGAGAAGGCAATAATAGCCGCAAATACCGGTATTATGCCCACCAATGACGGAAAAGTATTGAGAATGGTTTTCCCAGAACTCACTCAAGAGAGAAGAAAAGAACTCTGCAAGTCACTTAAGTCCTTGGCAGAGAATACTAAAGTAGCGCTTCGCAACGCAAGAAGAGATATTAACGACAGTATCAAAAAGATGAAAAAGGATTCTCTTATTTCCGAAGACGACGCGGCTACATACGAAAAAGACGTCGACAAAAAACTTGCTTCGCAAATTGAGATTGTCGACAAGATGACAAAAGATAAAGAGCAGGAAATTATGTCAGTATAACAGCAAGTCTTTGCAGACTTGTCAGGTAGGTAATGGAACAATCACTCAAAATACCGACGCATATCGGATTTATTATGGACGGCAACGGCCGTTGGGCAACTCAAAAAGGGCTTTCTCGCAGTGACGGTCACCGTCAGGGTGCAGAGGCTCTGAAAAAAGTTGTTAAAGCGTGTTCACAAAAGGGAATTAAAGTTGTGAGCATATATGCTTTTTCTTGCGAAAACTGGTCAAAGCGTCCTCAAACTGAGATAAAGTTTTTATTTTCCTTGATTACGCAATTTGTCAAGAAGGAAATGAAAGATTACGTAAAAGCCGGCTATAGGGTCAGATTTAGTGGAGATTTATCTCAGTTGCCTAAGATTACTCAAAATGCTGTCCAAAAGGTAATTGACGCCAGCAAGAATAATACTGGACTTATAGTCAATATCGCGCTCAATTACGGCTCTCACCAAGAGATAGTAAGGGCGGTTAATACGATATTGCAGTCGGGTTTGAGAGAAATCGACGAGCAGATGTTGGAAGACTGCTTATATTCGGCGGGACTTCCGCCGTTGGACTTAGTGGTGAGATCGAGCGGCGAAAAGCGGTTGAGTAACTTTATGCTTTGGCAAGCGTCGTACAGCGAATTGATTTTTTTAGATAAGTATTGGCCTGATTTTGACGAAGATACTCTCGAGGACATACTCAAGGAGTATTCAAAGAGAGATAGAAGATTTGGAGGTATTAGTTGATGCTCAAAAGAATTTTGACAGCCGTTGCAATGTTGGCGGTAGTGTTTGCAACGATTTTGGGGCTTCGTCAGATATACGTCGAACTTGCGGACATAGTGGGCGTTGCCATTTGCTGTTTGGGCGTTTATGAGATGGCTCAAGCCTTCAAAAAGGCAGGATATAACGCAATTAAGGGGAGTTTGATTTTTGCCTGCATTGCAATTTATCCAATGATACTTACTTTTGAGTGGACGTTAGGCAAAGGCGAAATAGGCGCGTTTTCCACGATTTTTTTGGCGCTAATGCTTGCAATCATTGAATTTACGCTAATACATAAGACCAAAAAGCAACGACAACAAGAAAAGTCTTTGTCGCAAAGCGGCGCCGTAGAAGCGCAACAAGAGCAAAGTCAAATAGATATAGCAAATCGCGGAGTTTTTGGACTGAAAGATTTGCTTGCGACTATATTTATACTTATATATCCATTAGGCATTTTCTCTACTTTCTTTTTTATCAATCACTCTCAATACGGACTGCTTGGTATATTCCTCGCGCTGTTGGTGCCTATAATGACCGACACTATGGCGTACTTTGTCGGAGTGACATTCAAGGGTAAAAAACTTTGTCCTAATATAAGTCCAAAGAAGACTGTCAGCGGAGCAATAGGCGGAGTATTGGGCGGAATTATCGGCGCAATGATTGTCTTTGTGTTCTTTGACGTTACAGGACTTTTTGTCAACTTCAACAACGTAGGCTTGCTGAAGATTTCCGACAGTTTGTTAGCGTCGGGATTTGTATACGCGATATTCGGTCTTATAGGCGGAGTTTTGAGCGAACTTGGAGACCTTGGCGCAAGTTGGATAAAGCGCAAGGCGGGAATAAAAGACTTTGGCAAGATTTTCCCAGGTCACGGCGGTATGATGGACAGACTGGACAGTGTTATATTTATTTTGCCGCTGGTATATCTCTTGATAGGTATCGTTACCGCGGTAAACGCATAAAATTTTCTTATATTTGAGTAAAGGCTTGCAAAATGAAAAGAATTATAATATTAGGCAGTACCGGATCTATAGGAACTCAAGCGCTTGAAATTGTAGATAAATACCCAAACAAATTTGAGGTAGAGGGACTTGCGTGTAATTCTAATAGGTTGATACTTGAGAAAATTGCCAAATATAAGCCAAAATACGTTGCAGTCGTCGACAGTGCTTTGGCAAATGAGATAAAAGAGGCTTTTCCTACCGTCAAAGTTTTTGTTGGAGAAGAAGGAGTAAGTCGACTTGCGGGAGTCAATGTCGACCTTGTAATAAACGGACTTGTAGGCATAAGCGGACTAAAGCCTACGCTTGAGGCAATTCAAGTCGGCAATGACATTGCTTTGGCAAACAAAGAGACTCTTGTCGCAGGCGGCGAACTGGTTATGCCTCTTGCAAAAAAGATGGGAGTAAAAATACTTCCGGTAGACAGCGAGCACAGCGCAATATGGCAGTCGTTGACGGCAAAAAACGTCAAAAGAATATTGTTGACGGCAAGTGGCGGAGCATTCAGAGATTGGACAAAAGAGCAACTTGTCAATGCAAAGGCTTGCGACGCTCTCAAGCATCCTAATTGGGATATGGGAGCAAAGGTGACGGTAGACAGCGCTACACTTATGAATAAGGGCTTGGAAATTATCGAGGCAATGCACCTTTTTGACGTAGACGTCGACGATATAAAAGTCTTGGTGCATAGGCAGAGCGTAGTGCACAGTATGGTGGAGTACGCCGACGGTAGCGTCATTGCGCAGATGAGTTATCCCGATATGAGATTACCGATTCAGATAGCAATGTTATTTCCCGAAAGAGGAAATTTTGCTTTTAATACTTATGACTTCATAGGCAAAGATTTGACTTTTGAAGATGCTGACGAGGATAGGTTTCCCTGCCTTTCAATAGCCAAGTATTGCGCAAAAGAGAAGGGAATTGCGCCGGTGATTATGAATGCGGCAAATGAAATTTTGGTAAAAGCCTATTTAGATAATAAAATCAAATTTTACGACATACCTTATTATATAAGATGCGCTTTGGATAAATTCTATCAAGGACAAAGAATTGAAAGTGAGGCGCAAATATATTGCGTAGACGGTGAGGTGAGAAGTTACGTTCTCGCTGCTATCGGGTGAGGTGAAAATGATATTGACGTTGGCAATAAGCGGAATTGAAGTTCTGAAATGGATAGGATATATTTTGGTGGCTTTGCTCTGTCTTATGCTTATGGTTGTTCTGCACGAGTTGGGACACTATACTTTCGGAAAAATATTTAAGTTTAAGATAAATGAGTTTGCTATAGGCTTTGGACCAAAGATTTTCTCAAAGACCAACAAAAAGACAGGAGAAGTATTTTCTATTCGTCCTTTTCCTTTTGGCGGTTTTTGCGCCTTTGGCGGCGAGGATGAAGAGAGTAGTGACCCTCACGACTTCAACAATCGACCTATATGGCAGAGAATCATAGTTTTGTTTGCAGGCGCAGGCTTCAACTTTTTGTCGGCATTTATCGTCATTACTATATTTTTCAGCGCATACGGAGAGTATTTTCCTGTAGTCGGAGAAGTATATCAGCACGTAGAGTACGTAGACGACGAGAATTATCAAGTAATTGAGGATTCCCAACAACTCAAGCAAGGTGACGTGATTTTATCCGTCAACGGCAAAGACGCTTACAGTCTGCTCGAATACAACAGATTGAGCGAGATTATAGCAAGTGACGACGATAATTTATCGGTGGTGGTATTGAGAGAGGGCGAAAAACTTACGCTTCAAGTCACAAAGCATTATTATTTGACTTACACGGAAAGCGGCGAAGTTGACGAAAACGGAGATAAAATACTTGTCGAAAACGTAAGTAAGAACAAAGGCTTGGGTATGGCATTGGGCGCTTTCAGCGCGCAGAAACTCTCTTTTGGCAAGGCATTGGGGCACGGCGCGGCGTTTGGATATGACGTATTGAGGGTGACAGGTAAGTCCCTTAAACAAGTATTCAACGGCTCGGTATCAGTAGGCGAATCAATGGGCGGCACGGCTACGGCAATTTTTTCGCTTGCTCAACTTGTGCAGGCAGGCATACCTGCGATAATTTACGGCTTTTGTATTTTGTCAGTGTCGATAGGTATAATGAACGTAATGCCGTTGCCAGCATTGGACGGCTCGAGAATTGTCTTTGCCATCATAGAGGGCATTAGGCGCAAACCTATCAATCGCAAGATAGAAGGCACAGTGCATTTTGTGGGGCTGATTGTCTTGCTTGCATTGGCAATATTGCTGGACGTATTGCACTTTTTTAAGTGAAAGTAGGCTTAAAAAACATATTTGACCATATAAAAAACAAGAGGATAAAATGAAAAGGCAAGTTAGAGTAGGAAATACGGTGATAGGCGATGGCAATGTGACTATTCAGTCAATGACGAATACCAAGACTTCGGATATTGACGGCACTGTCGCGCAAATCAAGGCTTTGGAAGACGCTGGATGTCAATTGGTGAGATGCTCCGTTCCTGATGAGGAGAGCGCAGCCGCGTTGAAGGAAATTGTCAAAAGCGTCAATGTTCCGATAATTGCAGATATTCATTTTTCGCACAAACTTGCGCTTATGTCGGCTGACGCCGGAGTAAGCAAAATTCGTATCAATCCGGGCAATATAGGCGGCGTGGATAAAGCCAAGTATCTTGCCGATTATCTCAAAGAGAGAAGCGTTGCGTTGAGAATAGGCGTCAACGGAGGCTCGTTGGACGGCGCTCACAAATCCAAGCCGTTGGCTGTCGCAATGAGAGACAGCGCGTTGGAATACGTCAGCGTATTGGAAAAGTGTAATTTCTACGACATAGTTATATCGGCAAAATCGTCCAACGTCAAGGTTATGCTCGATACTTACAGATTGCTGGACAAGGCGTGCGACTATCCATTGCATTTGGGAGTTACCGAAGCGGGGCTTTATCACACAGGTTTGGTTAAGTCGGCTATTGGTATCGGCGCATTGCTTTGCGAGGGTATAGGAGACACGATAAGAGTATCTTTGAGTGACGATCCGGTCAAAGAAGTTGAGGCTGCAAAAGATATTCTCAAAGCGTGCGATAAATATCCTTATCCCTATTGCGAAATAATTTCCTGTCCGACTTGCGCGCGTACCAACATTGCAGTCAAGGCGCTTGCCGAGCAAGTGGAAGATATGTGCAAAGACATAAAACGTAATCTTAAAATTGCCGTAATGGGTTGCGTCGTCAATGGAATAGGCGAGTCGCAGGGCGCCAATCTCGGAGTTGCGGGCGGTAAAGATAAGTCGGCTATATTTGTTGACGGAGCATACGTAGAGAGTGTGGTGAACGACGATATATTGCAGGTGTTGAAAAGATATATATTAGAATATAAGGAAAAATAATCGACACATATTCAATAAAAATAAGAAGAGTACAGAAGATATATATGCAATTTATAGACAAACTTAACGAGGCTACAAACAACAAATACGAATTTTTGAGAATATCTAAACTCAATCTTGACGTGGGAGCAAGTTCTCTCTCTGTCGTATGCCTTTTGCCGCAAGATATCACGGAAGATAAGTTCTCGGAAAACGATAAGAAAGTCATTGAAGAGTTTTGCAGAAGTCAAGTTCCGGACACGTTTGCGCTCAAGATAGCGTTTGTAAAAAATTTGATAAATCAAGAGGCAGTATCTAAGCAAGTCTTCAACTATATATCTTTAAAACATCAGACTATTCTCACTCAAATGGACCCATCTATTACTGACGTAAAAATCGACGGTGACAGGCTGATAATTGACTTGTACGTCTACAGCACCGCACAGCATTATTGCGAACACAGCGGATTTAAAGAAAAACTTGCAAAGCATATCTACAATCAAAATTGTGTCAACAAAGTAATTGTCAATATCAAAGTGTGCAAAACCGTAGACACCGGTAAGTTGCTCAAGGAAAGAGAGGATATTAAGTATGTTGACAACGGCGAAATTGAGATAGTCGGCAACTATCATTATATGGTGGGAAAGGATATTATTCGCAAGCCGAGATACATAGAAAAATACAAAAAAGAGATGGACGGCATTTGTGTCTGCGGCACAGTCAGCGAACTAAAGCGTGTCAATATTATTGACAAATCGTCTCCCGACAGAAGAGTGAAAAAAGTGCTGTTCAAGTTTGTTATTTCCGACTCAACCGGCAAGATGGACTGCCTATATTTTGCCAAACTTCGCAAGCCTAAGAAGGGCGAAAAAGAACATTCTACTTGTCTTGATTTGCTCAAAGACGGTGACGACGTGGTGATATTAGGCAACTATAAATACAGCGATTTTTCTAATAAAAATGAACTTTTGGTGACAAAACTTGCTTTATGTAAGATAAATTACGAAGCATTGGCAAAGCGTCGCGAAGACATAAAACTCGCCAACAAAATCAAGATTTTCCAGACGCCCAAAGCATACGAAGTGGATATGAATGAAAGCCTGTTGGATATGCTCGGTCATTGCGATTATATTATGAACAATAAGTTTGTCGTCTTTGACTTGGAAACGACTGGACTTAGCACCGAGACAGACGACATAATCGAGTTGGGCGCGGTCAAACTCGAAGAGGGTAAAATAGTGGAGTATTACAATACGCTTGTCGATCCAAAACGCAGTATTCCCGAAGGAGCAAGCAAAGTCAACAATATCTATGATGCTGACGTCAAGAACTCTCCGTACATAGAAGATATATTTGGATTTTTTGTAGAGTATTGCAAAGGCTATATTCTTGTGGCGCACAACGGCGCGGGATTTGATTTTAAGATTATAAGGCGTTTGGCAGGGCAACTCGGTTATCCGCTTTACAACGAAATGGTTGATTCTTTGACAGAGGCAAGGAATATTCTTACCAAATCTCGACGTCATTCGCTTGAAGCGCTATGCGAACATTACGGAATCGTCAACAAAAACGCTCACAGAGCCTATGAAGATGCCGAAGCAACTGCAAAGGTCTTTGTCAAACTTATGGACGACAAGTATCTTACCCAATCCACGCCCAAATAGAGCGCATCTAAATGCGTACTTCGGTCGTCTTTTGCGCGGCGCTCGGTCGACGTACATATAATAGTACACCTTGACCTCAACTCCGCTACAAAATCCAACGCAAATTACGTCATTTAGACGTTATGCGATTTTATAGATAAAATTGCGCTCTATATGAGCGCGTATTGGGTGGAATTCTGGTTGAGTTTAGAGTTAATAATTTGGTGAATGCTTTATATTTTATTTATTATTAAATAAATAGTATAAAACAGTTGCGCTCGGCAAATAAATATGGTATATTATTAGTGCAATAGTAGATTACTAGAGCGACTGTATTACGCAGTCGCTTAAATTATAAGAGCCTAATAATAAGTTCGTTTACTTGCGTCACTTATTCAGAGTCTCTTTAGAGAGGTAATAGATAATGTCAAAGATAACCGATTCGGTAAAACAACTCGTCGAGCCTATCATAGCCGCCAACGCTATGGAACTTGTCGACGTTGAGTACAAAAAATTATACGGACAGGACACCTTGATAATCTATATCGACAAGGACGGCGGAGTAGATCTCAACGATTGCGAATTGATACACAACGCTATCGACGCGCCTCTTGACGAACTTGACCCTACCGGCGGAACGCCTTATAATCTCAACGTGTCCTCTCCCGGTATTGACAGACCGCTTAAGACGGCGAGAGACTTTGCAAAAAAGATGGGACTTGAGATGGAAGTTTCTCTATACAAACCTCTTGCAGAACTGGGAAAGTTAAAAAAATTCAATGCTATTCTTCTCGGCTACGACGAAAATAATCAAGAAGTCGAGTTGGAATATAAATCAAAAAACCTAAAACTTAATATAAAAGATATAGCCGTAATAAGAGAGGCTATACACTTCTAGGAGGACAAAATGATCAACAAAGATTTCTTTCAAGCGCTTGACGCGCTCGAAAAAGAAAAGAGAATCGAGCAACAACAGTTTATCGACGCGCTTGAGACAGGACTTGCAGTAGCGTACAAAAAAGAAAACGGAAAAGCAAAATCCGTTATGGTTGCGCTCAATCCGCAGAGATCGGAGATAAAAATTTATGCTTATCAGACTGTTGTCGAAGAAGTCGAAGACGAAGAGAAGCAAATTTCTCTTCAGGACGCAAAGGCTATCAAAAACAGTTATAAAGTGGGAGACCTTGTCAAAGAAGAACTCTCGCCAAAACTCTTTTCGCGTATTGCGGCTCAGACTGCAAAGCAAGTGATCATTCAACGCAACAATGAGATACAAAAAGAACTTATAAAGGACGAGATGAACAACAAAGAGGGCGAAATCGTCAAAGGTATTGTAAGAAGAGTTGAAAACGATACCGTATACTTGGAGATGGCGGGAACTCAACTTGAAGGCGTGATGTTGCCATCCGAGCAGATAAGAGGCGAGAAGTACAACGTCAACGACGTAATCAATGTATACGTCAAGAGCGTACGCACCAATCAAAGAGGCGCAACTCAAGTAATGGTATCGAGAGCAAGCAACGGCTTTGTCAAAAAACTCTTTGAAATGGAAGTGCCTGAAATCAAGGCTAATCTCGTCAATATCAAGAGAATTGTCAGAGAGGCAGGCTACCGTACTAAGATGGCTGTATATGCAGAGGATTCTTCTATCGACGCAGTAGGCAGTTGTATAGGTCAAAAGGGTATGCGTATCAACAGTGTCGTTCAAGAACTCGGCGGCGAAAAAATTGATATAATAGGATATAGCCAAGATATGGGCGAGTATATCTCCAGAGCGTTGTCTCCTGCAAAAGTAATCGCAGTGATGCTCAATCCCGAAGAAAAGAGCGCAAAGGCTATTGTCGAAGACGACAAACTTTCGCTTGCTATCGGCAAGTCTGGTCAAAACGTAAGACTTGCTGCAAAACTCACGGAGTGGAAGATAGACGTCAAGCCGTATTCTTCCTTGGCAGGCAACGATATCAGTGATATAGGCGAATAATATGAAAAAACCGCCTGTGAGAATGTGTATCGCGTGCAGAAACGCATACGAGAAAAAGCAAATGTTGAGAATTGTAAAAGACAAGGACGGCAATATCTCCTTGGATTTCACAGGTAAAAAGGCAGGCAGAGGAGCGTATATTTGCGACAGCGCCGCTTGTATAGAAAAGTGCGTCAAGAACAGGCTACTCAACAAAAACTTTGCTCAAGAGATAGCCCCCGAGGTGTACGATGCAATTAAAGAGCAATACGGAAATAGGCAAGATTGATTGTTATATCAATTTTGCGGTAAGAGCGGGCAAAGTGATTTGGGGAGTGGATAATCTCGAGAGAGCAAAACGCGCTCCGCAACTGATACTTGTAGACGAATCTTTAGGAGCAAACAGCGCAAAGCAACTTTCGCTCTATTGCCAAAGAAAGAATGTCGAGAGTTTGACTCTGCCTATAGACTATCTCAACAACCTTCTCAAGAGAAGTAATATAAAAGTTTTGTCCATTACAGACGAGTCGTTGGCAAACGCAATAATCAGATATTGCCAATAACAACGACAAAATATACAGAGCGCAATGCTCTGGCGGGTACCGCAAATTAAAGACGGAGGTGGTTTTTGTGAACAACGAAAACAAAAATGAACAATTTAAAAGTTTGAAGGAGATCGACTCGTTTTTGAGAGACGTGTCCAAGCCTTTCATTGCTCAAATTGTCGAGGCTAAGAATAAGATTAAAGAACTTGAAGAAAAAGTCAACACTTTGAAGCAAGAGAGATTGGCTGCGATTTACGAGCAACAGCAGGCAGAAGAGGCGCAGGCTCAAGATCAGTCAATCGAGAGTGAAATATCCGTTGACGAAGAAATCAACTTGGCGCAAGATGGCGCAGACTCAAAGCAAGAAGAGACTCCGTCGGCAAAAGTAGAAGCCGAAACCGTTGATAAAAAAGCCGCGCCAGTTGCTCCTCAAAAAGAGGCTCAGAAGACGCAAACGTATATCAATCCCGATATGGTGCGTCGTGGCAACAGAGACAACAACCGTCCTCAATTTGATAAAAACAGACCTGGCGGCGGACAGCAAAGACCCGTCGGACAAGGCGGCGCAAGACCTTTTGCGCCTAAGGGTAGAGTGGAAGTCGTTGCTCCCGCTCCTGTAAACAATAAGACGGACAATAAAAAGAAAAAAGACGTCAAGACTTCTTTTGGCAAAGACGAGAAGAAGGGAATGACCAAAAGAGACCTTTTGAAGAGAGGTTATGCTTACGATTCGACGCTTGAAGACGATAGCGATACCGCAAGATACGTCAAGGTCAAGAAGTCCAAGAAAGACATCAATACTCCTCAATACGTCAAGATAGATCACGCCGTGCTTAATAGCGAACGCGTGCCAATCAAAGTTTTCAGTGAAAAGATAGGTAAATCTGCTACGGAAATAGTCAAAAAGTTGTTTGATATGGGTAAGTTTGCAACAATCAACGATATGATTAGTTTTGAAGAGGCAGAACTTATTGCGATTGATTACGATATTACGTTGGAACTCAAAGCCGACAAGAGCGCAGAAGACAAACTCAAGGATATAATCGATACGCAAGTAGACAACACAAAACTCGTCAAGAGACCGCCTATCGTAACGATTATGGGGCACGTTGACCACGGTAAAACTTCGCTTCTCGACTATATCCGCAAAGCAAACGTAGCAGGCGGAGAGGCAGGCGGTATTACTCAGCACATAGGCGCGTATACGATAGACCTCAACGGCGAGAAGATTACTTTCCTTGATACTCCGGGACACGAAGCCTTTACGGCAATGAGACAGAGAGGCGCAAACGTTACTGATATTGCTATCATAGTAGTTGCTGCCGACGACGGAATTATGCCGCAGACAATTGAGGCTATACATCACGCAAAGGCTGCAAAAGACGTATCAATTATCGTCGCAGTAAACAAGATTGATAAGACCAACGGCAATTATGACAGAATTTTGCAACAGTTGGCTGACAATGAAATTTTGGCTGAAGCGTGGGGCGGTGATACGATAGTATGTCCGGTAAGCGCAAAGACAGGTCAAGGCGTAAAAGAACTTCTTGAAAGCGTACTTTTGGTGGCAGAAGTCAATGAATACAAGGCAAACAAGAAATGTTCGGCAACAGGCTCTATCATTGAGGCAAGTCTTGACAAGGGCAAAGGTCCTGTTGCAACAATTTTGGTTCAGAACGGTACTCTCAAAGTATCTGACTACGTCGTTGCCGGTACCGCTATAGGTAAGATAAGAGATATGACGGATTACAACGGCAAGAGAGTTAAAGAGGCTTTTCCGTCTTATGCCGTGCAAGTTCAAGGCTTTTCCGAAGTGCCTAAGGCAGGTGATTTGATGGTTGTCGTCAAAGACGAAAAACTGGCAAAGAAAGTTGCTCAAGAGAGAGCGGACAAAGAAAGAGCGGAGATGCAGGCATTCAGTTCTATTAGATCTATCGACGATATTTTCGGTGACGGAAAGGATATGAAGTCACTCAACCTCATTATCAAAGGTGACGTGCAAGGTTCTGTTGAAGCAGTCAAAGCCTCGCTTCTCAAACTCAATGACGAAATGGCTGAAAAGAAAGTCAAACTCGCCGTTGTACACAGCGCAGTCGGCGCAATCAGCGAGTCGGATATAATGCTTGCCGATACTGCAAAAGCAATAATTATTGCTTTCAACGTCAAGGCGGAAACAAAGGCTCAAGTGCTTGCTGAAAGAAATAAGATTGATATAAGAAGATACAGCATAATCTATGACGCAATCAACGATATGACGAGAGCGCTCAAGGGTATGCTTGACCCGATATATAAAGAAGTCAGTCTCGGCGAAGCAGAAGTTAGAGCAACTTTTAGAATTTCTTCGTTTGGTACTATTGCGGGCAGTTACGTCACAAAGGGCAAAGTTGCCAGAAATTCCAAAGTCAGAGTTGTCAGAGACGGCATTATTATCTTTGAAGGCGTGCTTACCTCGCTTAAGAGAGAAAAGGACGATGCAAAAGAAGTTGCAAGCGGATACGAATGCGGTATCGGTCTTGAAAAATTCAATGACGTTAAGATTGGTGATATAATCGAAAGTTACATTTTGGAGCAAATCGAACAATGAACAGATACGAAAGAATCAATGCGGAACTGAAAAAACAACTTTCGATAATTTTGCGCGAGGGAGTCAATGACCCGCGCGTTGCAGGCAAAATGATATGCGTAACAGATACGCAAGTCGACAGAGATCTTACGCTTGCGCAAGTATATATCAGTATATTGGGAGCAAGCGGCAACGAAAAAGAAGTGCTAGACGGACTTCATAGCGCAGAAGGCTATATCAAGTCGCGTCTTAAGAATTTGATTAAGTTGCGCAATATGCCGTCACTTAGATTTAAGTTGGACACTTCACTTGATTACGGAATGAAGATATCCAAAATAATAGACGATATTCACAAAAAAGAAAACGCTGCGTCGGAGGATGGCGAAGAATAATGTACGAAGAGTTTATAAAAGCCGTTGACAATAGCAAAATTATATGTCTCATATCCCATCAAAATCCCGACGGTGACACTTGCGGAAGCGCATTGGCGCTTTATAGAGCGTTGAAGTTGTACGGAAAAGAGCAAGTATATATCTATTGCGACAGTGTTTTTAGAAATTCTCTTAATGTATTGGAAGGTATTGACGAGTATAACAAATTGCGTATCGACAAGTGCGATCTTGCGATAGCGTGCGACTGCGCGGAATACGACCGTATGGGCGGATACCTAGAACTTTTCAACAAGGCTAGGTTTCGCGTCAATATAGACCATCACAAGACCAACAGTAAGTATGGCAATATCAATATTATTGAGCCGGGCGTAAGCGCAACTTGCGAGGTTATGTATAAGATAATCAAGGCGTTGGATCAAAAGAAGGCTTGTCTGGACGATACCGTAGCCAAGTTGCTATACAGCGGATTGGTGACTGACAGCGGAGGTTTTTCTTTTTCTAACGTATCAAGTCAAACGCACGAAATCGCATCGAAACTCATAGCATACAATTTTTCGGCAAGTGATATTTGCGAGCATTTTTTGAAGAAAGTGTCATTCAACGTTTTTAATTTGAGAATGAGAGTGCTTTCCAAAGCCAAATTTTTTGAAGACGGCAAGATAGGTCTTATATACTTTTCTCAAGAAGATTTTCTTGCGACCGATACTGCGCCTGAAGATACCGAAGGCGCGATAAATTATATCAGAGACATTGATGGCGTCGAGGTTGCAGTGGCTATCACTCAGACGAGACAAAGCAATTCTTATAAAATTAGCGTTCGCACGAGTGACAGAGTTGACGCATCGAGAATTGCCTCCGTGTTTGGCGGCGGCGGTCATAAGAATGCGGCAGGCTGTCGGATTTCGGGCTTTTATGAGGATGTAAAGGACAAACTTCTCAAAGCGTGCTCGGACGAATTATATCAATAATAATATGAAGGTAAATTATTATGAACGGATTTGCAGTAATAAATAAAGGACTTGGAATATCTTCCAGCGACGTGGTAATCAAATGCAGAAACGCTCTAAGTCGCGCTATCAACAAAAAGACAAAGTGCGGACATATGGGCACTCTTGACCCTATGGCAGAGGGCGTATTGATAATAGCCTTTGGCAATGCTACGAGGCTTTTTGATTATTTGCTTGCAAAAGAAAAGTCGTATGAAGCCGTCTTTACTTTTGGCGAGGCGAGAGATACGGTGGACAGAGCGGGCAAGATAATCGCAACTTCCGATTTGCCGCAGTATCAAAAGGTGCTTGAGGTATTGCCTAATTTTGTAGGCGAAATCTCTCAAGTTCCGCCAAAATACAGCGCGGTCAATGTCAACGGTCAGCGCGCTTACGATATGGCAAGAGCCGGCAAGGACTTTCAACTTGAAGCAAAAAAGGTTACGGTAAAGGACATCACAGTCTTGGACAAGACTCTCATTGGTGACGCTTGCCAAGACGTAAAAGTATCGGTGACTTGCGGTAGCGGTACTTATATCAGAAGCCTTTGCAGTGATATTGCAAGAGAAGCAGGCGTATGCGGATATATGTCCAAGTTGACGAGAGTGACTTGCGGCGGATATACGTTGCAAGATAGCGTCACTTTGAATGACTTTATTAAAAATCCTCTTGACAACGTGCGCAACGTAAAGGGACTTTTGCAACAAGTTATGCCAATTATTCAACTTGATGACAAGTCGTATATTAAACTTCGCAACGGAAGATGTATAGACAGCGATTTGGAAGAAGGTACTTACGGCGTTGAATACAACTCAAACGTGTGCTTTATCATCAACGTAAAGCGCGGTAAAATGAAATCTGTCTGTTATTTGCAAGACTGAACGTAAAATGAGCAGATACGAACTAAAGACGATAGAATATACTCAAATTTGCCAAGAAGACTTGGTTGTGGCGCTTGGCTTTTTTGACTGTCTTCATATCGGACATACAAAGTTGATACAGTCTGCAAAATTGCTTGCATTCAAAAACAATGCAAAATGCGGAGTATTTACTTTTGACAACAATCCTTTTGCAATACTGGGAAGAAAAGATTGCGGACAAATATTGGACTTTGAAGAAAGACTGACGAGACTATACGATTTGAGAGTGGATTATTGCATCAAAGCAAGGTTTGACAAAGAGTTTTCGCAGTTAAAACCTTTGGAATTTTTGCAAAAACTAATTGCAAATAAGCGTATCAAAGGCGTAGTGGTGGGAAATGACTACACTTTCGGCGCAAAGGGCGAAGGTGACGTTGAGTTACTTGCAAGTTGGTGCGCAGAGAATTCAATAGACTTGGTAATTGAGCCTTTTGCTCAAGACGAAGGCGGAAAGATATCGTCAACGAGAGTGCGTCAACTTCTTTGCGACGGAGACTTAGAGCAGGCAAATAAGTATCTTGGACAACCTTACTTCATTATCGGACAGGTCGAGAACGGCAAACAGCGCGGCAGAAATATTGGTTTTGCCACTGCAAACGTAGCGTACCCCCAAGATAAACTCAAGATAAAGTCGGGATCGTATTATACTAGAGTATTGATTGACGGAGTATGGCTCAAGGCAGTGACCAACGTGGGAGAACATCCTACCTTTGACGATATGAATTATAATATTGAAAGTCATATTTTGTTTTATAAAAACGATTTATACGGCAAAAAACTTACTATAAGATTTTTACAGCGTATACGCGATATAAAAAAATTCACTTCAAAAGAAGAACTTGCCGACAGAATTAACAAAGACGTAAGTTTTGCATTAAAGAGCGAGTTGTGAGGTATTTATGATAAAATTCGGACCTAGCGGACTGTGCCAACAGTTTGCCGAGAGCGGTAAAAAACACACTATAGAGGCGGGAAAATGGCTCAAAGATTTGGGACTTGACTGCTTTGAGTATTCTTTTGGCAGAGGCGTAATGATAAAAAGCCAAACCGCCGAGGAAATAGGCAAAGAATTTGCTCAAAACGGTATAGAGATAAGTGTACACGCTCCGTATTTTATAAATCTTGCGACGCAAGAAGAAGATAAAGCCGCCAACAATCATAGATACATATTTGATTCGTTGAGGGCTTTGAGAGCATTTGGCGGAAAAAGATGCGTTTTTCACCCGGGCAGTCCTCTTAAAACTCCGAGAGCAGAGGCAATGAATGTATTGCTTAGAAGATTTGAAGAAGTCTTGAGGATAAAAAATGACGAGGGATTTGAAGACTTGATACTTTGTCCGGAGACTATGGGTAAGATAGCGCAACTGGGTGACTTGGAAGAAGTAATTGCAATGTGCAATTTGGGTGACGACAATATAGTGCCGTGTATTGACTTCGGGCATCTTAATTCCAGAGAAAAAGGACTTTATTTCACAAAAGACGATTATAAGCGCACGATAGATAGACTTTTGGAGGGCGTGGGCAAGAGCAAAACCAACAGAATGCACGTGCATTTCTCCAAAATTCAATATTCTTCGGGCGGAGAAGTGAGACATTTGACTTTTGACGACACTACTTATGGGCCGGAGTTCGAACCGCTTATGCAAGTGTTTGCCGATTATCGTCTCAATCCTTACGTCGTATGCGAATCAGCAGGCACGCAGACAAGAGACGCCTTGGCAATGAAGACTTACTACAAGACGTTGGTTTGAGAAAAAATCATTGATTTTGCGTATAGACTTTACATATATCTAAAATTATGTTAAAATAATTTTATGGATATTTGCAGACGGTTATACGATATGGCAGGAGTGGACACACTAGTAATATTGACGCCGTCAAACACGCGATATTTGTCGGGATATGCATCTACCAACTGTCAAATTATCTTGACTAAACGCAATTCCTACTTTCTCACAGATATGAGATATTATCTTGAGGCGAGGAAGTATCTTGGAAATAAGTTTGAAGTATTGTGTCAGGATATTATGTCCTCAAAAGCCCTTATTGAGGGTGACAAAATAGGCATCGAGAATGATATTTCTTATGGACAATATAAGGCAATTGCTCAAATTGCAGGCAATAATCTCATAGATATTATGCCATATATTGCTGCATTGAGAAATATTAAGACAGAATTTGAGATTGAGTCAATCAAAAAGGCTCAAAGCGTGACCGAACTTGCATATAGCGAAGCACTGAAGATAATCAAAGAAGGTGTGAGCGAAGTCGAGTTGGCAGCGTATATAGAGTATATAATGAAAAGAAATGGCTGTCAGATAGCTTTTGACTCCATAGTTGCTTTTGGAGATCATACGGCAAGTCCGCACGCGCATCCAAGTCAACGTACACTCAAGAGCGGAGATTTTATTACGATGGATATCGGCGCCAAATACGAGGGCTATTGCTCGGATATGACGAGGACTGTCGGATATGGACAATTGAGTACAAAGCAGGCTCAGATATACAACTGCGTGCTCAAAGCGCAAAACCTTGTTATTGCCAACTTGAAAGCAGGTATGACAGGCAAAGAAGGAGACACGATTGCGAGAGACTACTTCAAGCAAAACTCCTTGGCTCAATACTTTACACATTCTCTGGGGCACGGCGTGGGAATTGATATTCACGAAGGCGTGGGGCTTACGCCGAGAGAAGAAGGGCTTTTGCAACCTAATATGGTTGTGACGGTAGAGCCGGGGCTGTATATCGACGGAGAATTTGGCGTACGCATAGAAGATATGGTACAAATTACGCAAAGCGGAGTCATTGATTTGACTAATACTGATAAACAACTAACTATACTATAAACACAAATTTGGAGGTATTTTATGGCTGATTTTATATTGGCAGGAGATTTTAGAAAGGGTGTTACGTTTGAAATGGACGGCAAAGTCGTCACTATCGTTGACTTTTTGCACGTAAAGCCGGGCAAGGGCGCCGCATTCGTTCGCACCAAACTCAGAGACGTTATCAATGGAGGTACCGTTGAAATGACGTTCAACCCAACGGCAAAATTCCAAACCGCTCATATCGAGCATAAGACGATGGTTTATTCTTACAACGACGGTGATCTTTATTATTTTATGGATCCCAATACCTTTGATATGATGCCTATCAACGGCGAAGCAGCCGAAGACGCTCTCAAATTCGTTATGGAAAACGGCGAAGTTACCGTATCTTTCTACAATGGCAGCCCATTCTCTGTTGAAGCGCCTAACTTTGTAGAACTTTTGATTACGCACTGCGAACCCGGCGCAAAGGGCAATACTACCCAAGGAGCAACGAAGCCTGCAACTCTTGAGACAGGATTTACTTTGCAAGTTCCGCTCTTTGTCAATGAGGGTGATACTATCAGAGTTGATACTCGTACAGGTTCGTATATGTCCAGAGTTTAATATTAAGTTTGACTCATAGGGAGGTGTCGCAATTTTACACGGCAATAATGCTTTCCCTACGTCTTCAAACTCTCTTGACGTACATCAAGTACGCCTGCGTTCGTTTTCATTGTATAGAAAACATTCTTACTCGTGAAAATCTTACGTCACTCCCTTCTCGTCTAACGAGAGGGGAGTTTTTTAAATATAAGTTATTTATCTTATGTCACCTCGAGCATAGTCGAGAGGTCTCTATCCTATTATTATCACACTGAACGGAGCGAAGCATAGTCTAAAAATCCAAGTTTTATATTTGCAAACCATTCCAACGTCATTTCGACTGGAGCGAAGCGTAATGGAGAAATCTCAACAGTAAAAAATCTGATTAGACTTTTCGACTTCGCTCAAGGTGACAAGAATGTGTATTTTGTCGAAAAATTTATTGATTTTGATATGTTTGTAATATTGTCATAGACGCTAATTCGCGTACTTATTATATTGTATGGAAACGTTATTGTCGAAGTTAATTCCGATATCTTTGTTCAACGAATTGTATAGAAAAGTTGACTTCAACGTACTCACCGAAGTGAGAATGCGTCTTGATAAGCCATTGTATTACGCCGAAGCGGGAAAATACAAAAGGCTTGATGGTTTGAGCGTAAGCAAAGACGATTTGTTCTACACGATTGGAGTAGCAACTAAGACGTCTCTATATGCTTATAACGAATATTTGGCAGAAGGATATATAACTTATGACGGTGGAATAAGGATAGGCATAACGGGTGAAGGCGTGATAAAGAACGGTCGTTTATCCACACTCAAAAACATAACTTCGCTGTGCATAAGAATACCCAGATACGTAGAAATTCACAACGAAAAGGTTGATTCTCTTATAAATAAGTTTGACAACACATTGATAATATCCAAGCCAGGTTACGGCAAGACAACGCTGTTGAGGTATATGATAAAGTCATTGTCGGACAGAGAGTATAATACGTTGGTTTTGGACGAAAGAGGCGAGTTGAGCGGCGTAGTAGACGGAAAACTGTCGATTGATTTGGGCGCTTGCACAGATATTGTAGTAGGAGTACCTAAAATCACTGCTTATGCTTCTCAAGTGCGCAGTATGCGTCCCGACATCATTGCTACTGATGAGATATTCGGCGAGAAAGAAATAGAATGTATACTAGACTGTATAAGGTGCGGAGTCAAAGTAGTTGCGACGTTACATTCCGACGAAATTTCCAAGGTTAAAAAAAGTCCTATTTATTCTCGACTTTTAAGTGATTTTCGTTACGTGGTGTCGATTATAGGCATTGGCAATATTGACAGAGTAATCGATTTGAGAGGAAATTATGCTTAAACTTGCAATCAGCGGCGTACTGTGCTTTATATCGGCGTATCTCGGAATTGCAGGCAAGAATTACTATGACAAGAGATGTAAATATCTCAGAGATTTCGACGATTTTTTGTCGTCCTTGCGAGATGGAATAAGTTATGCAAAAGACAAATTGCCGCAGATAGGACGCAAGTTTTTATTGGGAGGAAAAGGCGCGTTTTACAATGACCTTGAAGAGTATATTTGTCTTGCGGAAAGTTGCAACCCCACGCAAGAGCAGGTCAATAAGTGTTTTGACAGTAAATACCTTTCAAAGTTTGACAAAGCGATGTTCAAAGAGTTTTTTTTCCAACTGGGAAAATTTGATTATGATACTCAAATATCAAGACTGGATTTGACGAAATCACAACTTAAAAAAACTATGGAAAAAGCCGAAAAAGAACGCAGGACGACAGGGAATCTTCTGCCAAAGTTGGGGCTGGTACTCGGCATAGCAATAATGATAATTGTAGCGTAGGTGTATTATGGCAATTGATATTATTTTCAAAATCGCAGGAATAGGATTGCTCACCGCAATCATCAACGTCATTTTGAAAAAGAGTGATAAGGACGAGATAGCAACTTACGTCACAATAGCGGGACTTATACTCGTGCTGATAATGGTGCTTGATATGCTCGGCGGACTCTTTGACACTTTGAAATCGATACTAAATCTTTATTAGCGCTATGGATATATTCAAGATAGTAGGTATAGCAATAGTGGGGTGCGTATGTACTTTGCTCCTCAAAAATACTCAATCGCAGTACGCAATGCTGTCTTCGCTTGCCACAGGGATAATTATATTGATTATTGCGCTTTCGTCCTTTTCAAAAGTCATTTTATCTTTTCAGGCAATTATAGACAAGACTGGCGTCAACAGCGAACTTTTTGCTACGCTTTTGAAAATTATCGGAATCGGATATATCACTGAATATTCGCAGAGCGTATGCGAAGATCTTGAGTGCGGAAGTATAGGAAAAAAGGTGTCTTTTGCAGGCAAAATTGCAATATTTTTATTGGCGTTGCCAATCATTGAGAATCTTATCAACACAGTCACGGAGATATTGTGAAATGAAATTTAGAGGCAAAATATCGACCTATATCCAATATTTTTGTATAGCGCTGATACTTTGCATAGCGTTGGCAACAAGCGTAATTCAACCTGATGAGATATGCTACGCCGACAACGCCCAAGATTCGCAGGATATCCTTGAAGACAATGTGGATCAAAATTTGTCGGGACTTGATTTGCAATCTCTTCAACGACTTTTTGAGTCACTTGACGGTGACTTCAAATCGCTCTTTGGAGAAGACGTAGTGACTACTGTCAAAGGCATAATTCAAGGGACGTTTAGAGGGGACTTTTCTACGTTTATCGGAGTTATGTTCAAAGGTCTCGGCAAATGCGTGCTAGACGTGTTGCCAATGATTTTGACCATCATAGCAGTTGCTATAATATACAGTCTGCTAGAAGGGCTTACCTCGTCTTTTGCTCAAAAACCTACAAGAAAACTAATATACTTTGCTACTTACAGCGCGATAATAGTGCTTGTTATGGCGCAAGTCGGGGGAATGATTGCGCTTACGACCAATACTATAGGCAACATCAAGTTGCTTATGGAGAGTATTTTTCCCATACTGCTCACGTTGACTACGTTGCTTGGAGGGGTAAATTCGTCTGCGTTTTTTTCGCCGTTGATGGCAACGTTGACGACGTTTATCACTGCATTTATTTCATCGGTAATTATACCGTTTTTTATTGCTACGATTGCGTTCTCCATAGTCGGCAATATGACAAGCAGCGTTAAGTTGGACAAACTCACTGGCTTTTTCAAGTCTACGGCTACGTATGCATTGGGTGGAGTATTTGGAATATTCATAGCCTTCTTGACCTTTCAAGGCTTGACTGGCGGAGTAATAGACAGCATTTCTATAAAGACGGCAAAGTTTGCGCTGCAAAGTTATATTCCAATTCTCGGCGGTTATCTATCCGACGGTTTTGATTTGATGCTTGCAAGTCTCGTATTGATAAAAAATTCGCTAGGTATAGTATCTTTACTAATGATACTTGGCGTGATAGCGTTGCCGACTCTCAAGATAATAATTTTAAGTCTTGCGCTAAAACTTGCAAGCGGAATAATTGAGCCGCTTTGCGACAGCAAGTTTAGCAAGATGTTGCAAAGCATATCTTCCAATTTGACTTTGCTTATCGTATCGTTGCTGGGAGTAGCATTTATGTTTTTGCTCACGGTAATGCTTGTAATCTATACGTTTAATATAGGAATAGCGTAGGTATTGCTAAAGATTATCCGTAATAAAATATTAAATTAACGAGGTGTTATATGAGCGGTTGGCTTATAGGTATAGTAGGGGTAGTATCATTGGGAGTGCTTATAGAAGTGCTGTTGCCTGAGGGAGAAAACAGTAAGTACATAAGAGGTATATTTTCCATAATCGTTATTTTCGTAATAATTTCGCCGTTGCCAAAACTGGCAAAGGGAGATTACATCAAAGGATTCACTTCACAGAAACAAGAGATTTCAATCGACGAAGAATACTATAGCAGCGTCAAATCTGACATCCAAGCAAGAGTTGAGGACAATCTTAGGCAAAAGTTGGAAAAAGCAGGTTATAACGACTTGTCCTTCGACATACAATTTGATGAAGAGTACGTTTTTATGATAAACAAAATCGTCGTACACGGTAAAGATATTGACGAACAGCAGTGGCAAGAATTGACAGAGTTTTTGCGCGCGGTGACAGGCAATGCAAAAGTAGAAAAGGCATAGATTTGCAATACGAGAGGTTATAAAGGTGGAAAAAATAAAGAAAATTGTAGAAAAATGTAAAAAAATAAAAGGTTTTGAAATAATTTGCGCTTTAGTCATAGCCGTGATAGCAATATGCATATATTTTAGTGTAAATGCGATAACAAGCAACTCGGACAAATCTCAAACGACTACTCAAAAGCAAAGCGGACTTGTCGGAGAAATACAAGACATATTATCTGGCATAGAAGGAGTGGGAGACTGTCAGGTGTTGATAACTTACAAGGCAGGACAAGATACTCAAGAAGTGGATAACCTCAATTCGACGGACAATATCCAAGGCGTAGTAGTCGTAGCAAGAGGCGGAAACGACGTGCTGACAAGAATAAAAATAGTAAATGCGTTATGTACTCTATTAAAAATAGATGCAAATAATATTCAAATCTTTGAAATGAAATAATTGGAGGTCATTATGGCAAAAACAGAAAAAAGAAAGAAGTTATCTTCAAACGCAAAGAAAGCGCTCGTACTTTGCTGTATGGTAGGGCTTTTGGTTGTGACAGGTGTGTTGAACTTTGTACTCAACTCACAAATCAACAACTCTACCGACGTTGGCAACAATGGCGGAGACGTCAATGCAGTGGAAACATTCTTCAACTCTCACCGCAGCAATAGAGAGACGGCAAGAGCAGAGGAATTTAGTTATCTTGACGCAATAATCAAATCCGAAAGCACAAGCGAAACCGTCAAAGCAAGCGCAGAGCAAAAGCAAGTTGAATTACTTGAGTTTATTGAAAAAGAACTTGTACTTGAGAGCATTATCAAAGCCAAAGGTTTTGACGACGCTGTCGTAACGATGTCTACCAACAACCTCAACGTAATCGTCAACAAGGCAGAACTCACTCCTCAAGACGTAGCGCAGATAGTGGGCGCAATGCTCAGCGAAACAAATTATGCTCGCAATCAAGTGTACGTAATGTCTTACTCGGTTTAATATAAAGACAATAAATAAGTATATGTTAAAATTGCCGATCTATTTAGGTCGGCTTTTTAATATTTTAAGTCAATAATTATTATAATAATTAAATAAACAGACTTGTCAAAAGCGCTTTGATATGTTAGAATATAAATTGGCAAAGGAGGTATATATGTCAATGGAATCAAATTTAGACAAAAGTAAATCCAACGAAACGTATATCAACGTAATATCTTCCATCACCGGTAGCGCCGCGTCGCAAGTTGACGGAGTAGTATCCGTAACTTACGGTAATAATAAACAGAAAAAAATCGGAAGAAAGTCGTCTTCCCGAAATAAGGCTATCGACGTGGTTATCTACGACAACAGATTGGCAAAAATTGAAATTTCCGTCAATATTTATTACGGATACGTCATACCGGTCGTAGTTTGCAAACTACAGGAAAAAATTAAACAAGAGATAGAAAAATCTACTTTCTACAAGGTCAGCAGCGTCAACGTCAACGTCGTTGGCATAGTAGCGGGGTAATATAGAGAAATGAGCAGAAGAAATGCGCGTCTCAACGCTTATCAACTTATTTTCGGGTATTTATTTTCCAAAGAAATAGACGAGCAGTCTTTGTCTGCAATGCTTGAGGCAGAAGACATTCAAGATGCAGACGGAGAATATATTAGAAAAGTGGTCTACGGCGTAAAAGAGCATTATGAAGAACTTATGGCTTTAATAGCCGACAACAGCAAAAATTTTAAAGTCGAGAGAATTTATAAGCCCGATTTGTCGGCGCTATTGCTCGCTTGCTACGAAATGAAATATATGGAGGATATTCCTCTTGCAGTATCCATCAATGAAGTAATAGAAATTGTCAAGACTTTCTCTACTGAGAATAGTTCAAAATTTGTCAACGGCGTCTTAAAAGGCGTCTATAACTCATTAAAAGAGGTGTAATATGCTTATATTCGGAAAGGAAGTCGCAGCAAAGACTTTGGAAAAAATTACTGCCGAAACGCAAGATTTTTGTCAAAAATACGGAAGAAAGCCTACTTTGGCAGTAATAATCGTTGGAGAAGATCCTGCATCGCAGACTTACGTGCGTAATAAAATCAACGGCTGCAAACAGGTTGGATTCAATTCTTTGTCATACGAATATGCCGACGGAACTCCTCAAGAAGAAATAATTGCTCAAATCAAGAGTTTGGCAGACGACGAGAGTGTAGACGGAATATTGGTTCAACTTCCGTTGCCTAAGGGGTACGACGAAGAAAAGATACTTGCAAATATTCCCGACAGCAAAGATGTTGACGGATTCAACGCTTCAAATATAGGCTGTCTTTGTCTCAACAGACCGCGCACGGTATCTTGCACTCCTTTGGGAGTAATGCATATGCTTGAATACACCGGAGTGGATTTGACAGGAAAACACGCGGTTGTACTTGGCAGAAGCAATACTGTTGGAAAGCCTATGGCTATGTTGTTGCTCAATGCCAACTGTACCGTCACGGTATGTCATAGCAAGACGAAGAATATGGCAGAAATAACAAAGCAAGCGGATATTCTCGTCGTTGCGATAGGCAAGCCTAAGTTTGTCTCCGCCGATATGGTCAAGGACGGAGCAATCGTGATCGACGTAGGTATTAACAGAGTTGACGGCAAACTTTGCGGAGATGTTGATTATGACAGCGTTGCGCCCAAGACTTCGTTTATTTCTCCAGTGCCGGGAGGCGTAGGACCTATGACGATATCAATGTTGCTTTTCAATACTCTTATGAGCGCAAAATCTAGAGAGAATGAGAGATAATGGAAGGCAATATACTCAACGTCACTACTCTCAATAATTATATCAATTCGATATTCCGCGCGGAGGAAATGTTGCATAATATCAGCGTTGCCGGCGAAATTTCGGGTTTTAAGGTGACGAAGGGACACGCGTATTTTACGTTGAAAGACGAAAATTGTCAGATTGCCTGCAACTGTTTTAATTGCGCAAAGACTTATATACCAAAAGACGGAGAGAGCGTTGTTCTCAAAGGCTCGGTTGACTATTACGCCAAAGGCGGCAGACTTAATTTCAACGTCGACAGTATCACATCAATAGGCAAAGGTTTGCTTGCGTATAAGTTGGAATTGCTTAGAGCGCAACTGACAAAAGAAGGACTCTTTGACTTAGCGTATAAAAAGCCAATTCCGCCTTATCCGACTGACGTATGCGTGATTACGTCTTTCAGCGGTGCAGTTATTAAAGATATCAAAAAGACTGTAAGACGCAAAAACGATATTATCAATATATATATAAAAGACGTCAAAGTACAGGGAATTGACGCTCATAAAGAAATTATATCCGCGCTTGACACCGTAGATAAAATGAATTTTGACGTCATTATCATAGCAAGAGGCGGCGGCTCGGCAGAAGATTTGATGCCATTCAACGAAGAACAACTAGTGCGGGCAATTTTCAGATGTAAGACGCCTGTAATATCGGCAGTTGGACACGAAAGCGACGTGACGCTTTGCGACGAAGTCGCCGATTATAGAGCGGCTACGCCTACCGCAGCAGCAGAAAAGATAGCGTATGACGTCCAAGAATTCAAAGACTATATTTTATATTGCGGAAAGAGAATGAAGAGCGCTTTAGATAGCGCAGTTGCGTTGAAAGGAAAAGACCTGAACGGCAAAGTAAACCTAATAAAATCGCAAGTTGCGTTGAATTTTTCGCAAAATGCGAATAAAATCAACTTATACGTACAAAATCTAAAGAATATAATGGACAAGAAACTTGCGCAGTCAGAGGGCAAATATACCGCGGCGTTGGCTCGACTTACGGCAGATAATCCGCTAGGTATCTTGCAAAAAGGATATTGGTACGTCAGCAAGAATGGACAAGCCATATTGTCATCAAAAGATTTGCAAACGGGAGACAATGTTTCACTCAAGACTCACGACGGTCAACTCAAAGCGGTAATTACGGAGGTAGAATAATGAAATTTGAAGAATCCTTAAAAGAACTTGACGGCATTGTCGACAAACTTGAAAGCGGAAAACTGTCTTTGGACGAGAGCGTAGAGTTGTATTCAAAAGGTATGAATCTTTGCTTGGAATGTGCGGACAAACTCAATGAAGTCAAGGGCAAGATAGCGCTTTTGGAAGAAAGTCAACAAGGACTGGTTGCTAAGTTGGTCGAGGTAGAATAATGAAGGATTTGCTTGCCGAGTACAAGAATACTTTTGAAAGGCAATTGCAAGATATCATTGCCGAATATAAGTGCGATATTCAACCAATATCGGACGCTTTGGTTTATGCCGTGAGCAACGGAGGTAAAAGAATACGCCCATCACTTTGCTATCTTGGCGCAGATTTTTGCGGAAAAGATTTTGAATACGTCAAAAATCTTGCCGTAGGTATAGAAATGATACACTCGTATTCGTTGGTGCACGACGATTTGCCGTGTATGGACAATGACGAATTGCGTAGAGGAAAGCCTACCGCCCATATTGTGTACGGAGAGGGTATGGCAATGCTTGCCGGTGACGCGCTCTTGAATATGGCTTTTGAAGTTATGCTCGACGACGTCAATTTTGACACAGATATGCGTAAGGCAATGAAATATATTGCCAAAATGTGCGGAATAAACGGTATGATAGGCGGACAATGTCTCGATCTTGCAAATGAGAGCAAAGAAAACTTTGGTATCAAAGAATTGACAAGGCTCAACAGACTGAAGACGTCGTGCCTGATAAGCGGTGCTTTGGTTGGCTCGGCAATACGTTGCGGAGCAGACGGTGACGAGATTAAAGCGCTTGAATTATATGCTCAAAACTTAGGAGAGATATTCCAGATAGTCGACGATATTTTGGACAGAACTTCGACAGAACAGTCGTTGGGAAAACAAGTCAAACAAGATATTGCCAATGATAAAAAGAGCGTCGTAGATATACTCGGCATTGACAATGCAAAAGAATATATCAAAAAGTTAGAGGACAAAGCCGTAGAGAGCATAAGCGCATACGGACAAAGATCTCAAAAACTCGTCGAGTTGTGCAAGTTTTTGAGCAATAGGTCCAACTGATTGCATATATAATAAATTTAGCCCATATTTTATAATATGAGCAAAAAAAATAAGTCGAAGCAGAAGCGCGCAAAGTTGAATATTGCCGAAACCTGGGTAATAAAAATAACCTTGTTTACCTTTATTGGAGCAGTGATTTGCAGTTTTATTTCACAAATTACTACTTCTAAGAGTGATATAATAATATCCATAATGTTGCTGTCTTTTATGATACTGATAAGCATTATATTTGACGGAATAGGATTGAGCGTGGCGTCGTGCAGCGAAGAAAAGATGCTCAAGTACGCGCGTTACACAAAAGAGTACGACATTGCGTTGAGACTTATTCGCAACGCAGAAAAGGTGAACAATATTTGCGCTGACGTCATCGGTGATATGAGCGGAATATTGAGCGGCGCGTGCGGAGCGTCAATAGTCATTGAACTGAATCTAAGCGGACAAGGCAGTCACTGGGCAACGATAATCATATCGAGTATAATTGCCGCTGTCACAGTTGGCGGAAAGGCTTCGCTCAAAAAGATTGCCGTCAAAAACAGCGCGGAATTTGTCTTTATGTCGGCAAGAATGATAGGAATATTCAGTTCAAAATTTACAGCAAAGAGGAAGAAGTAATGCAAATTCTTGACAAAATTAAGTTGCCTGAAGACATCAAGAACCTTTCTTTGGAAGAATTGGAACTTTTGGCAAATGATTTGAGAAATGTTATTACCAAGTATACGCTTGCCAATGGCGGTCATTTGGCATCAAATTTAGGCGTCGTCGATTTGACTTGCGCCTTGAATTACGTATTCGACTTTCCTAAAGACAAACTCATTTTTGACGTAGGACATCAGTGTTACGCTTACAAAATACTCACTGGCAGACTTAAAGAATTTGACACTTTGAGGCAAAAAGACGGTCTCAACGGTTTTCCCAAAAGAGAAGAGAGTCAATTTGATACCGTCAACAGCGGACACGCTTCGACTGCGTTGTCTATAGCCTGCGGTATGGCACGAGGAGATATCGACGGCAATATCATTTGTCTTATCGGTGACGGCGCAATGACCGGCGGATTGTTTTTTGAAGCGCTCAACGATGTGCTTACGCTCAATAAAAAAGTTATCTTTATTATCAATGACAACAATATGTCTATTTCCGGCAACGTGGGATTTATCAACGAGTATTTGAAGATAGTGCGCAAGTACGGAAATGAATTTACTTTCTTGGATATTGAGATGCTCAACAATATTGACGGACATAATATATCCGACCTAATAGGCAAATTGAAGTACGCAAAAAATTCAAAGAAGACTTTGGTATTGCACGTCGTGACAAAAAAAGGAAAAGGCTTTGAAGACGCAGAACTCAATCCTTCAAAGTATCACAGCGTAGGTAAAGATAATTCTAAACAGACTTATTGTCAGGTTTTTGGAAAAGTTATGACAAGTCTTGCCGAAAAAAATCAAGATATTTTTGCAATTACCGCCGCAATGGCTGACGGTACAGGCTTGAGTGAATTCGCTCAGAAATATCCCCAAAGATTGATTGATGTTGGAATTGCCGAAGGTCACGCTGTGACTATGTCGGCAGGACTTGCTTTGGCTGGTAAGAAACCTTACGTCGCAATATATTCTACTTTTCTTCAACGTGCTTATGACAACGTATTGCACGACGTATGTCTAAATAAATTGCCTGTCGTATTCTGTATTGACAGAGCGGGATTTGTGGGCGGTGACGGCGAAACGCATCAAGGACTTTATGACGTGGCGTATCTTGGCGCTACGCCCAATATGTCAATTTTTGCCCCAAAGGATGGGAGAGAGTTAGAGGATA
The DNA here is from genome assembly GCA_029060025.1 of Clostridia bacterium. Classification (GTDB taxonomy): domain Bacteria; phylum Bacillota; class Clostridia; order Christensenellales; family UBA3700; genus RACS-045. Next base: position 55,202 of record JAIDUV010000037.1, read on the forward strand.
TATTGACTTGGTCACAGAGTTTTGACTCTCCGTTGGCAATACGCTATCCAAAGAACGAAATATCGCGAAACTATACGGTACATACGCCTATTGAATACGGCAAATGTGAGAAGATAATATCATCTGACAGTCAAATTGTACTTGTCTCAAATGGCGAAACTCTTGCCAACGTATGCGAGAGCGCTGAGATTTTAAAATCTCAAGGCATAGACGTTGACGTAATCAACGCAAGATTTATCAGACCGTATGACGAAGAGTTGCTTAATACACTCAAAGGTAAAACGATATTTTTCTTTGAAGAGTATATTATGCAAAATTCTCTTTACGCTCAAGCCCTTGATAAATTTAACAAAGAGCAGGACAATATTACTCAAATTTTCGGAATCAATATCCCCAACGTATCTTATGCCGTTGCAACTCGCAATCAACTTCTCAAAGAAGTCGGACTTGATACGGATAGTATCGTAAACTTTGTCAAGAGCAAACTTTAACCACTTATGAGATTGGATATTTATCTTTCGACAACTCAAGACTTGACCCGCACAAAGGCAAAACAAATGATAGAAAGTAGTTTTGTCAAGGTTGACGGCAAAATAGTCACAAAGGCGGGATATGAGTTAAAAGATAACTCAACAGTCGAAATTTTGGACAATTTCAAATTTACCTCGCTTGGCGGAGACAAACTCCAAAAGGCTTTTGATGACTTTAATTATAGCGTTATTAACAAAATATGCGTTGATATTGGCGCGTCAAACGGCGGATTTACCGACTGTATGCTCAAGAATGGCGCGGCAAGAGTCTACGCAGTTGACGTCGGAGAATGTGCATTTGACGACGATTTGAAAAATGATGACAGAGTTGTCATAAAGGACAGGCTCAACGCAAGATATATCACGTCTGAAGATTTGGGAGAAGCGTGCGACTTTGCAAGCATTGACGTAAGTTTTATTTCGTTAAAGTACGTCTTGCCGTCGGTATTTACTTTACTTAAAAGCGGCGGAGAAGTAATAGCGCTTATTAAGCCTCAATTTGAAGCAGGCGCAAAAGAATTGAGTAAAAAAGGCTTGGTACTCAATTCAAAGACTCATCAGAGAGTGTGCGAAGACATAAAGTCTTTTGCTCTATCAATTGGGTTTGATGTCAAAGGACTAACTTCGGCACCGATAAAAGAGGGAAAAAATAAAGAATTTTTGATATATTTATGCAAAAGCATTGAATAATTATACAATATCATTTATAATTGAGATATGAAAATCGGTATAAAGACGAATTTAAATAGAGATATAAAGGCATTGGCAAGCAAACTTTTTTGTCAAAAACTGAGAGAAGTCGGCATTGAATTTAAAGTGTGCGACAACGCTGAAGAATATTTTGACTCAAAGTATGTTGCTACTACAAAAGATGTCTTTGAATGGTGCGACATAGTAGTCGCGTTTGGCGGAGACGGCACGATGCTTGATATCGTGCGTAATTTGCCAAGCGATTTGCCAATTCTTGGTATAAATATGGGCAAAATCGGTTTTCTGACAGAAATTGACGAAAATCAGATGGGCTACGCTATTTCGTCGTTGCTTAGCGGAGATTACACGATCGAGCGTCGTTCTATGCTCAAGGCTACGCTGGGAAATCAGGACTTCTATGCTCTCAACGAAGTGGTTGTGAGTTGTCAAGACCCTTGTCACGTATCGGTTTTTGATATTTATATTGACGGAATTTTGGCTGATACCTTAAGAAGTGACGGCGTACTTGTGTCCACGCCTACCGGCTCTACAGCATATTCTTTATCTTGCAACGGACCTGTATTGAGCCCAACGGTAAAGGCGTTGATTGTCAACGGTATTTGTCCTCACTCGTTGCACAGTTGTCCTATAGTCGTCGACGACAGTATGAGTATAAAAATATCTACAAAAAACCATTATATGCGCGTCATTGACGACGGTACTATCGTTGCAAAATCGCAGGATAGAGGTATGGATATTGTTATTGAAAAAGGCGCAAAACAGGCATCGTTTGTGCGTCTAAAAAATCAAAACTTCTATGCAAAACTTCGCGCAAAACTCAATTATTGGGGTGATTAGGATGTCAAATAAGACTAGACAACAGGCAATTTTGGATATAATTGCGCAAAATGAACTTGATACTCAAGAAGAACTGGCCGCTATGCTGCAGCAGCGCGGTTACAACGTCACGCAAGCAACAGTATCTAGAGATATAAAACAACTTGGACTTGTAAAAATTGCCGGTAAATCAAAGAAATACCGCTATACGCAGGTCAGTTACAAGGAGCACGGATTACACGCAAAATATGACAATATATTTAAAGAAAGTGTGTTGAGTATGCAAAATGCTGGAAATATGATTGTAATCAAGACAGTTTCCGGCGCGGCAAATTCTGCCGGAGCATTTATTGACAGAATGAACTTACCTCAACTTTTGGGCTCTATTGCAGGTGACGATACTATATTTTGCGTAACAAGAACAGAGCAGGACGCTGTCGACGTAATAAACATAATTAAGGACAGTTATTGATATGTTGACTAATCTTAACGTAAAAAATATTGCTTTAATTACTTCTCTTGATGTCAATTTTAATCAAGGGCTTAATATTTTGTCGGGCGAAACAGGCGCAGGTAAGTCAATTATTATTGATAGTTTGAGTTTTGTTTTGGGTAAGAGAGCCGATAGAAGTCTGATCAGATATGGCGAGAATAGCGCAAGCGTAACGGCTGTTTTTGAGAATATAAATGAAAATACCCAAAGTTTACTTAGAGAATACGATATCGAAGATGCGGACGAACTTATATTAAAGCGTACTATGACGGTTGACGGCAAGAATACCTGTTCTATCAACGGACAGCGTGTGACGCTGAGTATGCTTAAAGAAGTTGCTAATACGCTTGCCGACATATATTCTCAACACGAGAATATTACTGCTCTCAACAGTCAATTTCATTTGAATATCATAGATAAATACGGCGAAGAGTCTATCAACAGATATAAAGATATACAAAAGAAATTATATACAGAATATAAAGATATTTGCAAAAAGTTAGACAAATACGGAACTTTAAACGAAGTAAATAAGAACATTGATATACTTGAATATCAAATCAATGAAATCACCGAGGCTAATTTGCAAGATGGCGAGGAGGACGAACTTATTTTGCTCCGTCGCAAACTCAATAACTCTCAACTCATTATTTCTACGCTAAACGAGTGTTACTACGCGCTAAATGGTGACGATGGTAGCAATATTTTAAGTGTTTTGAGTTTTATAATATCCAATCTTTCAAAAATAAGAGAGTATGATGACAATATTGATGGTATTGTAGAGAGACTGGATAGTTGCAAAATCGAATTGAAAGATATTGCATATACTTTAGAAAATATGGCGCAATCAAATGATTTTAGTCTCCAAGAATATGAAAGATGTGAGCAAAGACTCTCTTTAATTCGCTCTCTAAAGAGAAAATACGGCAATTCTATTGAAGAAATCAAAGAAAATCTAAATCAAATGCAAGAAGAATACGACTTTTTGTCTGACGGAGAGGAAAAAGTAAGAGAATACCAAGAGCAAAAAAGTCAACTAATCAAAGAACTTTATAAAAATACCCAAGACTTATCTGAAGAAAGGCGCAAAGTTGGTGATATTCTCGCAAACAAGATTCAGTCCGAGTTAAAAGAATTGGGTATGAATTCTTGCAAATTTCAAACGTATTTTTCACCGTTGCCGTCAATTGACGAGTTTTCGCCGTCTCCAAACGGCAGTGATGAAGCAATATTTATGTTCAGCGCCAACGCTGGACAACCTGTAAAAGAACTTTCCAAAGTCATTTCAGGAGGCGAGTTGTCACGTTTTATGCTTGCAATGAAGAAGATTATTGCCAATCTTGACGGAATATCCACAATGGTATTTGACGAAATCGATACTGGCATAAGCGGTAAAATTGCTCAAATAGTTGCTCAAAAGATGTATGATATATCTAAAGATAAGCAAGTGCTTGCAATAACGCATTTGCCTCAACTTGCATCAATGGCAGATTCGCATTATCTTATACAGAAGACTACTACTGACAATCAAACCGTAACAAAACTCATTTATTTGAATGAGAAAGCGCAACTTGAAGAACTTTCCAGGCTTATAGGCGGTCAAGATACGTCGGCGTATGCAATACCGCACGCAAAAGAAATGTTAGAATTTGCTCAAAATTATAAGAAAATATAGTGTTTTTAATATAAAATGAAAAGGCGTTTTTCTAAAAAACGTCTTTTTCTATAATTTTCAATAGATAAGAATATTTTTAATTTAACTTCTCAAACTAATTTGCGAGAGGTCAAAAGATGAATATAAAATCAAAGAAGAGTTTAGTTTTCACTATATCTATTGTTATCGTATTATTATTTGCATCAATCTTAGCGTTATCTATAGAACAAATTGACAAAATCAACGGCAATTATGTATCTAATGAGTGCGCAGCATTGGAAAATATCCAACTAAACAGCGCAATAAATGTGTCTAACGAAAATAATAATTACAATTTTAAGTTGTTTGGAATAATTCCAATAGGCAAAGCGCAAGAAAATAAATCTCAAAAGTACGTAATGCTTGGCGGTTATCCTATAGGTATTGCAATTAAAACAAACGGTCTCTATATCACTTCCAAGGTAAGTGTGGTGACAAAAGACGGCGCAGTTTGTCCTGTAGACGATTTTGATATAAAGAGCGGAGATATTTTGCTAGAAATCGATAATCAAACCATAACTAGTGTAAATGATATTCCCTCTATCATAGAGGATAAGAATCAAGTTACTTTAAAGATTAAGCGAAATGATGAGATAAAAGAGTATGTCGTCCAACCTGCTTTGGACGCCTTGAGCGGAAAAAATAAACTTGGACTATTACTTCAAGATCAAATTGAAGGTATCGGAACAATGACTTATACCGATGGCAAGAACTTCTATGCGCTTGGACACACTATCAAAGATATGAACGGTGATAACGTGGTTGCAAGCGGCGGAAGCATATTCAACGCTAATATCAATGGGTATGTCAAAGGACAAAAGGGAAGAGCCGGCGAACTCAACGGTACTTTTGTGACATTAGATAAAGCGCTTGGCAATATTTCTGCCAACAATGATTTTGGTTTGTACGGTCAACTGAGTAAGGAATATCAAGGCGAACAAGTCTTGATGGGGTCTAAGTCGGATGCTCAACCAGGTACGGCGTATATATATACCACTATCAACGGTATGGAACCGCAGAAATATGAGATACAAATTATTAAGGCAAATAACCAAAATTGTCCATCTGAAAAGAGTATGGTATTGAGAATTGTTGACAAGAGATTATTGGATACGACAGGCGGAATTGTGCAGGGTATGAGTGGCAGTCCAATTATTCAAAACGGTAAATTGATTGGCGCAGTCACACACGTATTCACATCGGATCCTACAAAAGGATATGGCATATATGTTGATTGGATGAAGCCTTAAATGACTAATATTTCTCAATTAACTTGAATAGTATTCTTATTTAAGTTAAATATTAGAATAATTGGCAAGCAAATACTATATATTAGGCTGCTAGCCAATTATTATTTATATAGCGTTCATACATAATTTTGTGCTATTGCTAAATAAATCTTTTTATATTTCCTCAAGTAAATAAACGGTTAGTAGAACTTATATGATTTTGTCAATTTAGATAATTTAGACTTGCGTTTAATATTTTTTGCTATACTTTGCGTATTTTAAATTTACTATTTTATCCATATTTTTTACAGGTTCATTGGCTACTTTTATAGCGTCGAAATTCTTGCTAAAAATAAAATTATATTGTATAATATATTCATTAACAATGTTTAGGAGAAAAATATGTCAACAAATTACGTAGACCCATTGACTACAAGATACGCAACAAAACCTATGCTTGAGCAGTTTTCCGAAAAAACCCGTATGATTTTGTGGAGAAAGTTATGGCTTGCTCTTGCAGAGAGTGAAAAACAACTTGGATTAAATATCACAGACGAACAGTTGGATCAAATGCGCGCGCATCTTGAAGATATAAATTTTGACGTTGCAAAAGAGAGGGAAAAAGTCGTCAGACACGACGTTATGGCGTACGTATACGCTTACGGTCAGCAATGTCCTAAGGCAATGCCTATTATTCACCTTGGAGCAACAAGTTGTTACGTCACAGACAATTCAGACGCGATTATTTATCACGACGCGCTTATTTTGGTAAAGAATAAACTTGTCAACGTAATGGATAAGTTGGCAAAATTTGCATTAAAATATGCTGATATGCCTACTTTAGGCTTTACGCATCTTCAACCGGCGCAACTTGTCACTGTCGGAAAAAGAGCGGCGCTTTGGCTGCAAGAACTTCAAATGGACTATGAAAATCTTCAATTTGTCATAGACAATACCAAATTGAGAGGAGTGAAGGGAACTACCGGAACTCAAGCAAGTTTCCTTCAATTATTTGACGGAGACCACGAGAAGGTTAAGAAATTAAATAAACTAGTCGTAGAAAAAATGGGATTTAGCAAGACTTTTGACGTAAGCGGACAAACATATAGTAGAAAATATGATTATAATATCTTATCTGTTTTGTCACAAATTGCTCAAAGCGCGTATAAATTTGCAAACGATTTAAGAATTTTGCAAAATATGAAAGAGATGGAAGAGCCTTTCGAAAAAAATCAAATAGGATCTTCTGCTATGGCATACAAGCGCAATCCTATGAGAAGCGAGAGAATATGTTCGCTTGCAAGATACGTTATGACGTTGCCGGCAAACGCAGCGAATACTGCCGCAACCCAGTGGTTTGAACGTACTCTTGATGATTCTGCAAATAGAAGACTTGTTATGGCTCAAGCATTCCTATCTATAGATGCAATACTTGAAATATATATGAACGTAGCCGACGGAATGGTGGTGTATGAAAACACTATTAACAAGCACATTATGGCTGAATTACCGTTTATGTCTACAGAAGTTATTCTTATGGAATGTGTAAAAGCAGGCGGAGACAGACAGGAATTGCACGAAAAAATCAGAGTACATTCTATGGAAGCATCAAAGATGGTCAAGCAATTCGGCAAAGACAACGATTTGATTGAAAGAATTAAAAACGATAAGTCTTTTGCAGCAATCAATGACAAAATTGACAGTATCCTTGATCCTAAAAACTTTATCGGTCGCGCAAAAGAGCAGACTATAGAGTATATCAACGATGTAATCAATCCAATTCTTAAAGAAAATAAAGAAGTATTGGGATTGAACGGACAAGTAAACGTATAACCGTCATATATTCAAAATCAATTCCGCGATACCGCGATTCGTAAGGAACAGAGCGACGGCATAGCGAACGAAGTGAGCGTCACACGCAACTGTCACACAAAGCGGAACATTGCTGATTGAAGTGCGTCTATAATGAAAAACAACCTTGTATAAGGTTGTTTTGGCAGGGGAAACTCTATTACAAATCGATACCGCGATTCGTAAAAAGCAGAGCGACGGTATAGCGAACGAAGTGAGCGTCACACGCAACTGTTGCGCAAAGCGGAACATTGCTGTTTGAAGTGCGTCTATAATGAAAAAACAACCTTGTGTAAGGTTGTTTTGGCAGGGGAGACGCGATTCGAACACGCAACCAATGGTTTTGGAGACCACTACTCTACCGTTGAGCCACTCCCCTAAAAATAATAAGTTAAAACTTCTTAAACATTATATTAAATCTTTTAGGAAGTGTCAAGAGAAAAAAAGTAATTTGGAGTTAATTTTATGAATTATAAATACAAACTTGGATTTATTGGTTGCGGCAATATGGCAAAAGCCATAATAAATGGGTTATTGGACAGCAATTTACTCTCAACTAAAGATATTTTTGTATCAACGCCCAGCATAAGCGCTCCGTATAGAGAAGTGCCATTCACCAATGATAACCAAGAGGTTGCATCAAATTGCGAGTACGTCATATTGGCAATCAAACCACAGATTTTTAAGGCAATCTCAGAAGACTTGGCAAATATTAAGAGTAAATGCGTAATTTCCATTATGGCAGGTGTAAACACCGATACGATTGCCAAAGTATGCAATTGCAATCAAGTCATCCGCATTATGCCTAACACGCCTTGCTCAATTGGCGAAGGCGTAAGCGCAATAACCTCATTCAACGCCGACGAAGAAAGCAACGATTTTGTTGAAAGCATTTTTAAGACAATCTCAAAGGTTGTCAGAGTAGAGGAAAAGTATTTTGATGCAGTTACTTCTATAAGCGGCAGCGGACCGGCGTACGTCTATTATTTTATCAAAGCAATGATAGACGGAGGCGTTAAGGGCGGATTGAGTTTTGAACAAAGTAAAGAACTGACGATAGCCACAATGATCGGCGCAAGCAAAATGGTGGAAAATTCAAGTGAAGAATTGGACACATTGATCCAAAAAGTATGCTCAAAAGGCGGCACTACAATTCAAGCAATCGACACATTTAGAGAAAAATCCGTAGATAAAAGTATTATCGAAGGTATAGATAAATGTCGCAAAAGAAGCGAGGAATTGAGCAAAGTATGAAGAATGTAACAATATATACAGACGGAGCCTGCTCAGGAAATCCGGGCATAGGCGGTTGGGGCGCGATTTTGATTTATAACGGACACGAGAAAGAATTGAGCGGTTACAACAAAGACACGACCAACAATCGAATGGAAATGTTTGCTGTCATTCAGGGATTGAGTGCCCTCAAAGAGCCTTGCGAAGTACAAGTTTACAGTGATTCGGCTTACGTATGCAACGCTTTTTCCGAAGGTTGGGTAAAACAATGGGAGCAAAACAATTGGAAGACGTCCAACAAAACTGCCGTTAAAAACGACGACTTATGGAAGCGCTTGCTACTTCTTATGGCAAAGCATAAGGTGCAGTATATCAAAGTCAAAGGGCACGCCGACAATGAGTACAACAATCGGTGCGATAGGTTGGCTACCGACGCAATCAAGCGAGTGAAAAAAAATTTAGATTTACAATAAAAGTAGGGCGCAAGTCCTATTTTTTGATTGTTTGATAAATATTTTTATATAATGTAATTATTTTTTAACCAACTGCTTATAATATTTATAAGATTATGACTCTAAGATCAAGATATATTTCCTTAATTACTGTTTTTATCGCTCTAATAGTGTACAATATTACGCTATTATATACCTTTGCCAAGTTTGATATCAACTTTTATATAAAAATCATCAGCCTTGTACTTAACGTTCCGATATTGATATCTGCGCTCACCGGAGTAATTGGAAATTATCAACAATGCGTCAGATGGGTATTGAGTATTAGCGTACTCTTAGCGCTCACTTCGATATGCTATTATATCGTATTAAAATTTGATTTAATATCAAAATTCGACAGCACAGAAAAAGTTCAAGCCTTCTTGTCAAAGTATGGGGCATACGCGGGAATAATATTCGTTATCGTACAGTTTTTGCAGGTGACAATCATCCCTCTACCTGCTGCTATTACTACGTTGGCGGGAGTAGCATTGTTTGGATTTTGGCCTACATTTTTTTACAGCGTGATAGGTACAATGATAGGCTCTATGCTGGCATTTTATCTAGGTAGAAAATTTGGAGTAAAACTCATTATCTGGTTATTCGGAAAAAACTCCTATGATAAGTACGTCAAGTTTACTCAAGGAAAAGACAAGATAGTCTTGACTCTTATGTTCTTTTTCCCATTTTTCCCAGACGATTTGTTGTGCATCGTCGCGGGCATAACAGATATGAAATATTGGCAATTCTTTATAATTATGCTTATTACGAGACCGTTGAATATTCTTATATTAGAAGGAGCGCTCAAAGGTTTTGCGGCAATTCCATTGACAGGTTACGGCATACCAATATGGATTGCAATAATAGCAGTGGCTTTGATAGCAGTAGTATTGGCATTTAAATACAGCAATAAATTAGAAAAAGCATTGATGTCTTTTTTTGATAAAATTTCATCCAAGATAAAGAAAAGAGAGAAGTTTAAATTAAAGGAAATATACTCCCAATCCAAATCGTGCTACGATAAAAGAAACATAATAAAATAAATCTATATAAAAAAGAAGGTAAGTCCCTTCTTTTTTAATATCAAAATTTTAATTGACGTGATACTTATATGTTCTATACAACAACGTATATATTATTGAAAACAATGGAATATTGAATAGCAGTACGCTTGGCAATATTATAGTGCGTTCCATAGACATATAATCATTTATATTAGCGCTAAATTCTACAAATCCCATCAATGCAAAGACTATTGGCATAGTCACGACTGGCAAAAGTGAGATCAAAAATGACGTCTTTGGATTATAGTTTGCCAAAGATTTTCGCGTAGGATCGAGTACGTACATCACGCCTCTGATTGCAGGGAAAATAGCCAAGACAAATATCATCAACAACCATAGATTAGAAATTTTATTCTCGCCGCGATTACAAATAAAGTGAGATATAAACAACTCTACCGCAAAAATGGCAAAAATAATCAGGGACGCGTGAAATTGAAGTTTATTGGAGAAATAATACCTATTGACGTAATACTCCATAGTATTTCTCTTGTCATAAGGCTTTATATTTACGCCTTTAGCCTGGTATTTATATACCATTTCTTTCATTGTCAAAAATTCTATATCAGTTGTCTCTTGCTCCAAAGATTCTTCTTCGTCTTCTACGTCAAACAATTCGCTAAAAGATTCTACATAATTTACGTCATTTTCTCTTGAATAATTGGAGAATATAGATGAAAAAGATGTAGAGGAGTCTTGCGTAATATTATGTAACGGTCTAGTTGCAAAAGAAGACGACGCGCTTTCCTCTTCATACAATTGAGTCTGTTCTAATGAAGAATTACCTCCTTGCATTGATTGCAAATCCTCTTCAATTATGTCTTCCGTCTGCGTTACTTCTTCAGTTTCTTCATCTGTTTCAGTTATTGCTTCTATCTCTTCGCTGACAGCATCTTCATCTATACTTTCCTGAATTTCACTTGGGCTCTCAACAGAATCTACGTCATTATCTTCAGCAAGGCTTAACTTAGTGATTTCTTCTGCGGTCGTTGATTGCTCAATTATTTCAGTATTTTCTGTAGTAATTATGAAATTGACGTCGTCTTCATTATTTTGAGATTGCAATTCTTGAGGAGACAGCGGAGTAGTTTCTTCAACAATTTCTGCCTTGTCTTCTGTCTCAACTACGTTTTCCGTCAAATCTTCTTCTACTAAATCGGTCTTGTCATCGTTATCTTCGACGACAACATCTTGATTTTCATCGTTGACCAAAATAAAACTTGGTTGATATTCTTCTCCCGAATCGGAAAGAGCAGTGATTTCTTGGTCTTCTGTCTGCAAAGTCGTATTTTCTTGCTCTGTCAGATTATCATTTTCGGCTTCAACGCTTTCTGTATTATCAGTCTTACTGTTTATTTCCTGTATATTTTCGGGGGAGACGTATACTATATCTGCGCCTTCGGGAATATCGTCAGACTTTAAATAGACGTATTTTACTACGACTTCTTTTTCTTTATCTTGATCTTTGTCTTCTTTTTCGCCTCTTGCTCTACGAGTTAGCGGTCTAAATTCCGCCGGGTCAAACGGCTTGTCCTCACTCTGAGGATCAAATTTGTTGTCAGATATAAGATTTGACATCAAGAAATTACAAAATTCCCAATATGACTTATCATTTTCAAGATGCTCGCGACCCATTTGCGTTAAGCCGTAATAAACTCTCTTTGCTCCGTTGGAAATATCACCGTCATAAGAATGTACGTAACCGTTTTTTTCAAGACGCTTTAAACTACTGTACAGGGTGGCTTGTTTTAAAGAATACATACCTTGGCTACGTTCTTGAATTGCGCTTAAAATTTCAAGACCGTACTTGTCAGTGTCGGATAGGGCAGATAAAACAATCATATCGGCTTGTCCGCGGACAAAATCGACGTTTGCATTGAAATTATCTTTCTCCATTCACCTAAACCTCCTAAAATAATGCCGTACAATGATATTTTACTATATAAATTAAAAAAAATCAACAAATAACTCTATAATTACTTATATTATATAATAATAATTGTAGCAGAAGAGGAGTATTAGCGTCCTACAAGTTCATCAAGTGTTAATCCGTTTAAATTTTGATTAGAAATACCTGTTGCTTTTTCTACGTCTAAAAGAGTTTTTCCCTTTTCGGTTCTATGTTCTTTTAAAATTTTTCCATAGTTTTTCATAAATATTGCTCCTATTTTGAATATTACCACAAATTTGTTGAAAATGCTTGACTTCCACAAATTTGTGGTTTGTTCTAAGATTATCACATATATGCGAAATTAAGTAGAGAGGTAAAATTGAATGGCTCAAAAGACAATCGCAAATGAGACGCTAGAGGAATTTGAGGAAAGAATAAATAGATTATCTCCAAAAGAGTTATCAGAAATAGGAAAAACAAAAGAAAGTTTTTTAACTATGGCAAACAATTGTAGAAAGATAAAAGATTCGATAAGTTATGACGAACTTAAATTATTGTTTTATCTTCGCAACGGCAGGCGCGGTGAATTCTCTAGATTTCTTAAGGATGCTGAGCAGTCGTATGATGCGTATTATTTATTCTTAAATTTGTTTCCGAGAGGCTAGGGAATTAAAATAAACTATTCGCAAAACGATACTTGTGACGGATAAACGGCGAAATCTACCTCTAGGGTAGATTTTTTTGATGGTAAAAAAAGATTTAGCGAAGAATAGGCAAAATATTGCTTATTCTTTTGTTTTTATTTGATAAAATTTGTTTATTTGGAATTTTTATCGGAAAATCTATTGACTTTTAATCGTATATCCGATAATATTGAATTATCGGAATACCGATATTTCGATTTTGGAGGGATTATGTATGAAAATAACAGTGCAGGCAATTAAGAAGGCTATTCTATTATTTAATAAAGAAAATTTGGGCGAAATAATCTCAATTCGATTTTTAGAGGAAATACGTTTTGATTCACGTATTGAGGACTTGACCGTTAGAATTGAATATTTAGACGAGAACGGTTTCTCTATAGATGGGACAGATGTCTTTGATGTAAAGTTTCGCGTATATTCAGACGGCTACGTTACTGCATACAGGTCTATAGTATGAAATTTAAGGCAATAGACGGAACGAATTGGCTACGTAAGCCGTGGAAGAGAATGTCACACAATGACTATTACAGGCATTACGTCAAGCGTACGGACACATACGAAGAGAATCTAGTAGTAGTTCGTACATCTGACAAGTGCTACCGTGTGACACGTTGGAAGGTGTACTTTACGCCGTACCCAAAGCCGTCGATATATGCTCAAAGTTTTAGAAGTTGGGGAGACGTAGCGTATTATGCAAGCAGGGAGATAAGATAATGGACATCTTAAATGGCTTTTACAATTTAAATAAGAAGAGTATTGCAGATCCTTATGGGAACAGCGTTCAGCGGTTTGATAAACTTGCAACTTACGTCGATATGGCCGTAAAGGGACTTGGAGATAATACAGTGAGTGCAATCCAAGTGGCAAAGGCTCTGTATAAAATAAAGCAAGAAGAGTTGTATAAGGACTATCCTGTTCCAAATACAGACAATACACAGCGATTTCACGAGTTTGACGCTTTTGCTCAAACAATGTTTTCTGCAAAGAAGTCAACAATAGCAAATTATCTCGCTCTTTATGAGAGGTTCGGGGCAGATAGTCCGTTAAGGGTAAAGGATATTCCCCCAAAATTTGAAGATAAATATTCATACACTCAATTACTCTTGATGTTGCCATTATCTGCTTCCGAACTTTTAACAATCAAGCCAAGTATGAGTTGTAGCGAGATAAAGAAGTACGTTAAATCGCAAAAAGAAAAGAATATAGTAAATTCCAATCAATTGGAAAATAGTCAAGAAAATACCAAAGCAGTCGAAGAAGCAGAAGACATTCGTTATAAGTCGTATAAACTTGATACTGTAGAGAATTGTCAAAAGTTCTTATTGAGTTATGAACGCTGGGAAAAGATAGTTGAATTTAATATATATAAATCTATTGTTCGCTTTTATCAAATAAAGTTGCGTAATTTTACAGTAGTCGCCTATACAAGTGACTATTCAGGTATGTATCCTTGTACCGTCGTATTTAAAGCGCTCTTTTATATTTTCAATCATACAGACAATTATTTTGCAGGTGTGCACGACAGATTTTCAGTATTTGACAAACTAAATATTGAGGGGGCAAGCGCTTTGCTTAGTAGTTTGCCAGTTGAATTTGCGGAAGTACGAGTATAAAGGGGGAATATATGAAAATCAGAGTAATGGGAACTAAAGCGGAATGTGAGCAGGCGCAATTGTATTATAACGAATTGTCGAAAAATGATATGTTAGATTACTGTACGGTATCTTCACTGTATCCGAATCGAGGTAGCAAGAATATGTATCGAGTATATATCGACGTTGCTTATGTACCTGAATTTTATACTTCGGCGAATAATAGTACAGTAGGTCAAGTCAACTTAATATCGACAACTTTAGGCAAAAGCCTAGAAAATAAATAAATTTTGGAGGGTGTTAATATGGCACAAATTACAATCAAAGGGTATATCGCAGGTGATATTACCGTCAACAAAGTCGGAAAAAACAACATTGAGAAGGCAAGAGCCTTGATTTTTGACGACACGAGACAAAAGCACGTAGGCTTTCAAGTGGACTTTTGGAGAGATATGGTTAAAGAAATTCAGAAGTTCCGCAAAGGATCCAAAGTAATGGTTAAGGCAACTGTCGAGGATGGAACTTATGAAAAAGACGTCAATGGACAAAAGACAAAGATCTATGCATTGAATTATAACGCAATTGAGATCGTCGCAGTTGTCGACGGCGTCGAGGAAGACTTGGATAAACAAATGGAGCGTTACAGACAGGCGCAAAATCAATATCCGGGGATGACACCTGTCGACGAGCAAATGCCGGATTTTGCCGAGACAGATAAAAAATAGGTGGCTTTATGGCAGGTAATAGAATAACGGTGTTAATCAAAGAGCCAGGCAAAGACGCAAGGCTTGAGCGGATCGAGCCGACGCTTGAGACTTTTCAAAAAATTGTCGACGGACATCTCGAAGGCGTTTGGGTAAAAGAAAACGTGTATATGTACATTGACGAAGAGGGCAAATTAAATCGTAAAGAGCCAAACTTTCCTTGGAAACACGGAGACACGATTGTAGGATCTGCGGTTTTCTTTGGAAGAGGCGAGGACGGCGAAGAGATCTCCTTGACGCCTGATCAATTAGTCAGTATTAACTTTGAACTAGAATTGCGTAAGTTGATTAGAACGCCGTTCTTTCAAGTAATTATAATCTGAGAAGGAGGTGTTATAAGTGGCAAAGGATAATAAGCAACCTAAAGGACAAATGTCAATGCCTTTGGACGGCAAGAAATCCAAACGTGGCTTTTTTGGTTTTCTTAAGCGTAAGGGATCTGTAGTCAAAGACAAGTCTACTTCTGAAAAAACTGTTTTTTCTGCAAATGGCAAAGAGTATGAAGTCGAGACAAGTCACGGTAGATGTAAGCGTTTTAAGGCAGAGATAGAAAGCGGTAAAAATAGCGTAACCGGTAAGCCTTTGAGCGAGACGGATAAAGCGTATCGTCAAGGTGTAATCAACACTATGGGCGAGCAAGCGCGTATCTATAAAAAGAAGACCGGGCAATAAGTCAAAAATGGGCGTAAGACAAAATTAAACTTTAGTGATTCGTAATTTTCCCCAGTCTTACGCCCCTCATTATTTTGTAGAGAGGTAAAAAATGGAAAAACTGACAGATATAGAAAAAATGGCAAAGATATTGTATCGCCATTATTGTGGCAATGCTACCTGCGGAAACTGTAAACAGCCTCGCTGTGTAGATTATATAAGGGCAGAGAAACTCGCCAAAGAGGGTATCGGGGACGTCAAGCAAGCCGTGAGAGAGTTTGCGGAGGAACTTAAGCAGGCGTCAACTCTTGTCGCTTTGTTTAATTGTTGTCAAGGTAATGATTTTGTAGAAGTTATTAAGGTTGAGGATTTAAATAGAATTTTAAGGAGGTGTGAGGATATTGGATAATTTAATAGACATAGATAAAATGGCGAAGATATTGAAAAATTCAACTTGTGATAATCTTGCTTGTGCGGAATGCGATTCGTATCGTTGCTTGGATTATATAAGGGCGAAAAAACTTGCTAAGGCAGGTATTGGAGACGTCAATCAAGCCATAACTGATTTTGCGATTGTACTATGTGCCCGATTTAAGGGATACGATCTTATTATTTATGACGGTGAGAATGCAGGTATATATGATAGCGGAGAGATTGCCAAAATCATTAAAACAGTTGTCAAGGGGGTGCTTAAAAAGTGAGTAATCAATTTATAGTAGTAGCAAGAGCAAGTAATTTAGATACGGTAGTTGTCAACGTATCGCATATCAGTCATATTTACGAATTAGATGACAATTGCTCTTTTATCGTTTTTTATGTTGATAGCAAAGAAGAACGAGGACTTAAGGTTACTGACAGCGTAGACGAGTTGCTTAACCAGTTTGACGGAGCGTTTCCGTTTGTTGAATTAGAGACGATATTAAAAGAGCGAGTTTTTGTAAATGTATCAAAAATAATCACAATTACAGAAGATAGTAAGAATGTCACGTTTATTGAACTATTTATCAAACGTAAAAAATCTCGTGGCTTGAAAATAGCAATGTCTATTAGAGAGGTGTTTATACGAGTGGATAATCTACTTGATTCTTTTAACTAAAGTAAGAAGACGGCAAAAGTCGTCTTCTTTTCTTATTTAATATTTATCTTGCTTTTATTTATATTCTTTAAGTAGTATCGTCTGTTGTCGTTATGTATCTGCTGCGGAATTTTTTGCTCAATTTTTGTTCCATCGTATTCTTCAAGTCCAAGTAGATATCCAGCAGACACATCAAAAAATATTGCTAGTTGTTTTATTGCGCTTGCTGTAGGCTCATAATCTCCTTTTTCCCACTCGCATATTGTTGATTGCCCAATTGACAGATTTTTGGCTAGTGCTTGTTGGGTTAGTTTGTTTTTAATTCTTAATTCTTTGATTATTTGTCCTATTTCCATATTTTTATCTTATCAGATATCGGAAAATTGATTGACTTTTAATCGTATATCCGATAAAATTAACTTATCGGAGTTCCGATAATAATTAAATGTGAGGTAAAAAAAATGGGCAAAAGCAAAGCGGTAAAGACCGTATTCATCATTGTGTTGGTACTAGTGGTACTGGCCGGGGCAGTTGGAGCAACGACAGTTCTCCTTAAGCGCAACAATGCAGAGGACAATGCGCCAATCAAAATCGTCATAGACAATTTTGAGTTAGGACGAATGAATTCTAATGCTTACACTGTTCTGTGTCTTCCAGATACTTATTCTCGTATTTCAAGTAGTCTTGAAAAGAATGGATACTTTGATATTGAAGTTGAGGTAAAGGGGATTGAGGAAGATCTGACTTGGGATATGTTGTTTTATTCTGGCGCAACTGAAATTGGGAAAAAGAACGTCACTTTTACTGTAGATGATGAAAACAGTCATAAAGTTGTAATTACGATAAAGTCCTTAGATAGCGAAATTTGGAGAGATTGTCGTCTTATCGCAAGAGGAAGCGAGAGTTCCTCTGCTATAAATTTGTCCATCAGTTCTTTTGAGAATTTATTTGGTGATTCTGTGTCGTTAATTTGAGGGGTGACAAAATGAAGAGCAGTGTACAACAATACGTATCAATATTTTTGGTAGTATGCCTATTTGTTTTTTTTGGAGTAGGCATAGCAAGTGACGGCTTTACTGACTTTGACGTATTTAAGCCAATGCCTGTTGCTACGACAGCGGAAGTGGAAGTTGAAGACTGTTCTTCAGCGCCGACGTCGACGTCAGATCAAGTCGAGCCAATTACGTGGCAAAATGAGCGAGTTGAGTATGAATTTGCGCTTGCGTCGGGAGATATAAAATCTGACGCAGGCTTTTCTATTTCAGATGAAGGTATATTTAGTCTTTATAATGAAAATTACTATATTGAATTGGCGGAGTCCGGCAGATACCAAAGTATTTATTTGCGTATGCGTGGAGGTTGGGGATCTCCGTCAATTCCTTTGGAAGAAGTGTCTGACGTTAAATCTTTTAATTTGGTAAGGGAGATATGTAAGCGCAATATACGTGCAAATAAGTATTTTGATACCGAATCTGATATTCCTACTTGGACAATAGAATTATGCGCTGATTCTACTTCCGGCAATACTAGTAGACTTGGAGACGTATCTTATTCAGTTAGTTTTAATTTTTTGGATAGGGTATCTGTAACGGACGCACGTTTGGTAACGCCTGTTGTCGAGGACGGCTATGTGTTTGACGGTTGGTATAGTAATTCGGATTTTGCAGTTGAAAATTATATAGGCGGTGTCCTGCCAAGTAAAAACTCTGGCAAATTTTTCTACTATGTAGATGTTCTACCTGTAGCGAGAATTGAGCCTGCTGTAACTGTTACTTTTGTTTCCGGGGAGACGCCGAGAACTTTGTCGTGTGCTGTAGGGACGACGTTGTCGACAATCAATAGTTTTTCTTCAGAGAAAATTATGGAAGAAGTCAACGTATTGCCTGACGGTTACTTCTATGTTACAGAGACTGGCAACGTATTACGTAAAGGGGGTGCGACGGCTTTAGTGATTAATCAAGATATTATTTTGACGTTAGCAGTAGATAAAACTTTTGTAACTTTGTCTTTTTATAATGACGGAGATTTGTTTTATGAATGCGACTTTGAATTAAATACTTATTTGTATCTTGAGACTATACCTGTTCCCACTAAGCCGGGATATGAATTTATAGGGTGGCATTATGTGTCAGATGGCTCTTTATTTACTGGAGGCACTTTGAGAGAAAATGCTAGTCTTTCTGCAAAATTTGTTCGTAAAAATTATACTTTTACTTACGTGTTGACGGAAGGTTTTTTATTTACTGACGGTACAACGGTTAAGCCTGTAAGTGGTTATTATTGTGATATTTCTGCAGTTCCGTTGCATTGTGAATTGTCCAACTCTGACGGCGTCTTGTATCAAGCAAAGTGGGTGCGTGAGGACGGAACGGAGTACGATTTTAGTCAGCCGGTATATTCTGACGTTACATTGTACTCTAAGTGGGTTAGGGTGACGTATAAAGTGTCTTATTATAAATATCCTGAAACGTCGTCTTATGACAGCGCAATGAAGACTGTCACTTATTATCCAGGTGAAGTAGTAAATTATGAGCGAGATACTGCTGAATATCAAAAGCCAGGTTACATATTAACTTTATTTGTTCACTCTTATTATGCTTCTGATGAGCATACTGAATATGATTATAGTCCATTGTCAGATAACGTATATTTAGACGTTTGTTATGAGATTATCAATTATACGATAAATTTTTATAGAGATTTAGACAAGCCATTTAAAAGTGTAACGCTTACTTGTGAAGATAATATAACATTGCCGTATCTTGCTTTTATTCCTGGCTACGATTTTCTAGGTTGGTTTTATCAAGACGGAAGTCCGTTTGATGAAAACGCTGTAATTTTATCAGACTTGAACTTGTACGCCAAGTGGCAGATTCAAAGAAAAACGGTTACTCTTGTGTCCGGCGGAGAAGTTCAAGATGCTTTTGAAGTAGATTATGGAACATCCTTGAACGACGTTCTTAAGCAAATCAATTATAAGAATTATAACGTGGTCTCGTTCAGCGCTGATGGCTTTACCAACGAAAATTGTTTTGTCGCAGATGTCTTCTTTGAAGTTGCTCAAATGGATAAGCACGACAGCATTATAAATACGCTTAAGAATAAGTGGAAAATTGTAGTCGGTATTATTGCCGGTGTTTTGTTGCTTATTGTTATAGTAAGCATTATGTCAAAGTCAAAGAAGAAGTATGTGAGGAAAAGAAAATGAGAGTGTCTAAAGTTATTTCAATAATAGTTTATATCCTTATTGCTGTCGTTCTTCTTGGAGTGGTCGGCTTGTTTATCGGTTATTTGAGTAACGGACAAAAGAGTTTTTATATTCAGAGTGGGTCGAATAAGATTTATAAGGATCAAGAGACGTTTGAGTTTAGCGAGACCGAATATAATATCTTTTACGTAAAGAATAGTTTGGGTTTCACTGATGAGCAGGCAAGCGATATGGATTATTCAGTTAAAGTGGTGCTTTGTCCAACAAAGTTTGCAGAGCAAGATTTTACTTCTTATATAGTAGATGATCATTCTTACTCTTTGGTTGAGTTAGATATTACGGATTACTTTGATATTCTTCAAGAGGGAGACAGGTTTTTATTTAAATTAAACTCGTCTTTGACGCTTAATCTGTTGCTTGGTAATTATCACAATGTCGCTACTATAGAAAATCTTCCACAGATTGATTTGTATAGTGATACGTATTTGTCCTTAGTTGTTTTTAATAACGCAGACGACAGCGTCATCAAAATGGGTATAGTGAGGGGAATTTAAAATGAGCAGAAACAAAATATTGAAAAATAGTGTAAATTTCTTAATTTTTATCGCTGTCTTTTTGGTAGCGGTATTGTGCTTCTATCCTGGAGAAGTCGCTAGCGCAGTGGCAGTTCCGTCGTTTGAGAGTTCGGCTGTCTTGGATGACCTTGAGGGTATGACTATTGACGGCAAAGTTTT
Source organism: Clostridia bacterium (assembly GCA_029060025.1). GTDB lineage: Bacteria > Bacillota > Clostridia > Christensenellales > UBA3700 > RACS-045. Next base: position 75,929 of record JAIDUV010000037.1, read on the forward strand.
TAATCAGACCGACTATCCTAAAGATCCGTACGGTAAGATTTCTGCAGTGACTTTTGTAGAGTATTGTTTTTCTCAATATGCAAATGCATTGGGGAATTACGGTTTATTTATATATTTAAATAACTCGTCGTTGACAAAGATAGATGATAATCACGTTTTAAATAAAATTTCAATGGCAATTGAGTTTAACGAAAACGATATGCCGTCAAGGTATAAAAAGTTTAGTTTGAAATTTTGTAGTAAGAGCGCGGATTGTCAATTTTATAAGTATAAAATAATTGATAATGAGAATGAGATCCTACGTGTAGTTGAAAATTATGCTAAGAGCCACGGTGGACAGCGAAATTATTATGTAGGCGAAGTAGAGTTGTTAAAGATAGGTGATTACAAAGCCTCAGAATATAATGTTGGCAGACAATATGTCTATGAAGGTTTTGCAAAAGGCTACGGAGATAGTGATAATTTTCCGTTGCTAATGACATCATTGGGTATTAAAACTATACAAACGGATTTGCACTATGCTTTTTATCGTCCTGATGGTGAGAGTAGCGCAGGTAATTACACTCAACATCAATTAAATAGCGTTTATTTTAGTGTGCCAGATACTTATGTTGAAGAATATGGCTTGCTTTCGGCAGTGCATATGGAGTGGTATGAATATTTAACTAAAGAAATCTTAGTTTTAGGCAACGATTCTATCTATGATACTTTTAAATCTATTTTGAATTTGAGTAAAGATGATGCAATGAGTTTAACAAAATATGGTTTTACAGTCCATACGGATAGTATGTCGACTTGGTATTCGGGCGTAAGCGCTTATTATAATTTGGGAGCCTTTTATAGTTATATGTATGATTTTAGTGGCGAGATTGATGTTTTAAAATATTTGTTTTCTTCTAATGGCGTAGAAGCAAAAGATTATTCTGTTTCGTCAGGCGACTTGTTGGAGTATATACAAAAATTTGAAGGTAGTGGGGAACTCATAAACGGCAAATATTATAAAGAACTTTTTGAAGATTATGTTGGAGAAGGTCGTAAGATTGGTTATAATGACTTGACCGTGCAGGCAGATGATAAATTCTCATTGACAAGTTATAAACTTGATCAAAATTGGTTTAAAAAGTTATTTGGTATAAAAGATTATAATTTGACTGTATTTGATGAGATAGACGGTATAGTACGTGTGACGTCAAAAGATTTAGTAGGCTCAAAAAGTGCTGTTTGTTCAAAGTTGTACATAGACGAGAGTAATTATGATGATTTTATGCGTTATTATAATGAGATTCAGCAAGGCTCTGAAAAGCGTAGTGTATATTTATTGCGTTATGCTGTAACTGATTATTATTCAGTTCCAGTAACGATTGTAGAGAGATTAACCGAGGGGGTGCACGGCTTGACTAATTATTTGGGAAAGGTTGACGAAAATGCTTATATGTCACGTCAAGCAGCCTTTTTGGATTTAGATTTGATAGACGTTACTTTTAGAGATAAAGAAGGTGTTGAAACTGTTATACCTGTTGTTGCAAGTCCTATTGACGGCATAGGTAGTGTTACCGGGCCTGTCAATGACCTTAATGGTGTAGATTGGAAAAAGATTGTTGCTTTTATTTTAGGCTTGATAATTATCATAATTCTTTTGATAATCTTTGCGCCAATACTTCCATATATCTTAAGAGCGATTCTTTGGATAGTTTTGATTCCGTTCAAGTTGATTGCAGGGATATTTAAGGCAATAAAGAATAAGTCAAAGCGGGAGTAGCGGTCAATGAAGAATAAGCAAAAGCAAGAAAATAAGGGCTTGGAGCGACTTGAAAAAGCGTTTCGAGCCTCGTCGGTAATCTTTCATATATTATTGTTTATCGGCGGCGTCGTAATGGTATCATTTTTGATATGGCTGTGCGTCAATATAGGCGTATGGGTAAAATTAGGACTATAGAAAAGTGAGGTAATAAAATGGGTAAGAAATTTAAGTGTAAGTCAGAGGAACAGAAGAGAGCAATTAAGGCAAGTTATGCTAGAAAGGCAGAACGAGAAAAAAAACAGATTGTCAAGAAGACAGATCAGTTTCCTAAAAAATTTCCGTTTTGGGCTAGATTTAAGCCAAATAAGAATAGGCCTACATTGGTTATTGATGAGGAAAAGGTTAAACGGAAAAATTCGGATATTATAGATGATTGTTTTGTACATAGAGAATCTATTCACGGAAGTGATAAAAATAGGAAGTATATAGAATCGAAAGATTATGAGGAAATTTATCCAAATCCGGATCCTAATGATCCTGATCCTATGTATTTGAAACGTCCTCAAAAAGATCTTAAAAATAAGTTTTCTTTGATTGGTAAAAATTTCAATATGCCGGAAAATTTGAAAAAGAGATACGAGGGTAATAATAATAAAAAATAAAAAAGAGCCGCAATACGTCCTTTCGACAATGTCCTTGTGTAACAAGGTTAAAGCAACTCTTTATATGTATAATACAATAAAATCTTTTTGTTGTCAATTAAAAAATGGGGAATTTTAAAATGAAAAATTTTAAAGCAATCGTAGGAATGATTATAGGAATATTAGGCGTATTCGTAATAGGCTATTTCTTTTACGTGGGAGTTAGGATATGATATGGCTTAAAGATCTCAAGCGAATAAATTATCGTGATTTTCTTTGTATTGCAATCACTATAGCATTTGTTATAGTGACTTGTGTATGTTTTAAAAATTCTATCTTGAGATTGTGGGACGGTCTTAAGGATCTTTTTTATTCGATTTGTTATTATTTTAGTGAACTCTTTGGACTTAGCAATGGTATCAAGGCAACAGTCAATCAGATTCCAGATCATTCGCCAACAATCGATTTTCCGTCGACTTCAGAGCAGTTTGACAGCAAGTGGGATTTGTTTTTTAATAGTTTCGTCTCTAAAGAGAGTTTTCTTGGGTATATAGATTTTTGTGGTAATTTGCTTTTGAATATCTTGTTTATTGTTCTTGTTGCCATCGTTCCACTCGTATTAGTTGCAGTATTTCTTTTTAAAAGATACTTTAAAGTACAAAATAATAATTACAATAAAGACAGTAAGCCGCTTAAAATCTTTAAGCGGTTAAGCCTTAAGACGTATCAGCCGCTAAAGCGTTTTGTTTTTACGTTTCTTTGTTTTATACAAGTTAGGTGGATATATCTCTTGATATGGTGTCTTTTATGGGCGTTGAATTTTAATCTGATAACAATTCTTATTGAGTTTGTATCGTGGTATTTATATGTAATAGTGTCTTTTGACTTTGGCAGTATTTTCGTTCAGATACATAAACTTGTTTTAGATTTGAAGACAATATTCGATATTATTCCGATATGGGTTGTTATACCTGTCGTATTGGTCTTTATTTATAATTTTTCTTTGAACGTTGGCTATTCACGCTTGTATCATAATGAGCGCCGTAATCGAGGTTTTTTGAATATTTTGGGAGTGGTTGCTATCTGTTATGGACCAATGGGTTGCGGTAAGACGACGCAGATCTCGGATATGGCCTTATCTACAGAGATCCAGTTTCGCGACGACGCTTTTAAAATTATAATTGAGACTGATATGCACTTTCCTTATTTTCCTTGGATAAACTTTGAGAGGGCATTGCGTCGGTTGGTTTTGTGTGGTTTAGTCTATGATCTTTATAGTTGTAGAAAGTGGGTAAGACGTTATCGACGTCTCTTTTATGAGCGTCCGGGCACAATTCGTCTTTTTGGCTATGACTATGCTCGATATGGACTTGAGTACAATAATAACCTTTATATGCAAAATTTGTGGGACGCCCTCGAAGACTACGCTTGCGCTTATTTTATTTATACAGTGCAGTCTTCGTTGTTGATTTCAAATTACTCTATACGAGAGGACAATCTAATGTCAGATCTAGGCAATTTTCCGCTTTGGAATACAGATTTTTTTCGTAAGGATAGTAGGCTTATAGATAGTTATTCGAGGCACGCTCATATCTTGGATCAAGATATGTTAAGGCTCGGTAAGATAATGCTTGAGAAAAATCCAAACCGAAATGCTTTTGGTTTTGGTATCTATGTTATTTCTGAGATTGATAAGGAACGTAAAAACTCCAAGACGCAAACTTGCAAGATTGACGACACTGCCTGCAATCAAAAAAATGATATGTTTAACGTACTGCTTAAGATGAGCCGGCACGCTTGTGTCGTTGCAAATAGGGTATTTGTAAGAATATACGCTGACCTTCAGAGACCAACGAGCCTTGAGGCGGACGGTTTGGAACTCGGCACAATAATCAATATAGCAGATAAAAGTGATATGACATTGTTGTTGCCTTGGTGGTCACCATTTTACGTCTTTGATTTAGTATTAGGCGCGATAAAGAGCCGTTTTGAAAATCTTTATACGAAGTATCGATACAACAGATCGGATAACACTTTGTTTATGTATATCTTTAAGACTGTGGTCGTAAAGTTGGGGCATTATTCAGAGCGAATAACTAATTTGTTCAATTGTCAGACTTTGGTATTGGAACTTGAGAGCGGACGACAGGACGGTAAAGTAAAAGAGTATAGATATTACCGTATGCCTAAAAAGATATACTCGAAGAGGTTTTCGACGAATTGCTTGAGCGGAATATTCGAAGCAAGAGCAGAGTATAATCACGTCGGTATCGACGACTTGTCAGAGTATGCGGACATTATGGCGAGCAACGCAGAATTAGAGCAACAAAACTCTCACTTCCAAGCAGACTTGAAAAAGTATCGAGATAATGCAGCCTGATGACGCTTGAGTGTGACAGTGCCCCCACGAGCAATCTCGCGGTGGGCCGTCACCCAAGCGGCAGGCGCAACGCACGAAACTAAGTGAGAGTTTTGCTCTTAATGTTAGGCGCCAACGGCGCCCAAGTGTATCGGCGGATTATAGAACACCGGCAGGTGTCCCTATTGAATGAACTAGCGTTAGAGTTACAAGACAGTCAGAAGAGAGCGGAGCGAACGTAAACGGTCGCTTGAATCCGCCGAACAGATTGAATACAAAAAAGAGAGGTGAAAGCGAACTTGAAGAGAATAAGAAAATCAATGAATTAAATTGGGGTGACCGTCCAAGGGGTGTCCCCTAGGACAATTAGAAGTGTTCGCCGAGATGTTAAATAGGGAAGTTTTTTAATTTCTCGGTGAACACTCAACGCCCTCGAGGGGCGTAAAAAAGCGAGTGGCTCGAGGTTAAGGAATTTTAATTTATACTATAGAATTATTTGACACAGCAATTGAAAAAAAAATTTAGTAAAGAGGAACTATGAAGTACACTAAATTTAAAGAGTTAAAGAAGGTCAATCGAGAGATAATCGTGCCTGCGTTCGAGAGAGCAAGGCTCGATAAGATTTCTACGGCAATAGCGGATTGCGGAGATTTCAGCGTGCTGTATGAGTGTACTTCTTGTGGTACAAGGGAGTGGAAGGGATTTACACGTTGTAAGAATAAGTTTTGTATTTGCTGTAACGCTGTTAAGTCGTTGACTTGGTTAGCAAAGACGTACAGCAAGTTTGAGAAGTTTTTGGAAGAAGGCAAGTATATAGTAATGTTGACGTTGACAATACGAGATCGAGAAAATTTGCAGAGTGCATTAGATATAATAACTAACGCTTGGCGATTGTTTTACAATAGAGATCGTCAATGTGCAAAAGAGTTCAAATATACTTTTGAAGGTGGTATAAAATCTATTGAAGTGAAGACAGGCGAGAACTCGGGTATGTGGCATCCACATTTGCATTGTTTGCTTGTAAAGGATCATTTTAGTTACGACAAGCCGTATATTGATAGCGCTTGGAGTAAATGCGTTAAATTAGCCGGCGGAGACATTGACGAAAAGATAACGTATATAGAGAGCGTCTATATGCGTGACGAACACGGTGTCAAGACTTATGATAAAGACGCTCTAATGAGGGGTATTGTTGAGTCAGTAAAATATATAACGAAGTTTGACTATGCTAATGAGTCGATAGAGCGGTTGCAGGAACTTGTAGGGGCGTTGAACGGCGTAAGACATATAGACACATTCGGTTGTTGTAAAAACATTCATAAAGATGTCGAAGACGAATTGAGTGAACAAGTTAAAATAAATGAAATAGTAGAGCACGCTTGCAAAATTTGTGGCTGTAATGAATCTAAACTTGTTCAAATGGTTACAGAGCGAATGTTCAACTCTGATGTAATAGTCTTGACTGACGAAATGAATATAGGCAGTGAGCATAGTGCAGAGTTCATTGAGGGCTTTAAGGCGTCAAATGGCAAGCGTAGTTGGGACGGCTTAATAGACGATGGTAAGCAAGCCGATAACGACAAACTAGAAGAGTTGTTTTATCAGACTTCAATGTTTGACGTTCCAACGCTTGACGCAAACGCTGATAACTTGGATAAGTTGTTTTTCAAGGCAACTAAAGATAATGTAAAAATTAGTGGGCGAAAATAATAAACTATTCGCAAAACGATAGTTGAGACTGAAAAATGGCGAATTTTACCGCTAGGTAAAATTTTTCGGCGGTAGATTTATTTTGGAGTGGAGAATTAACTAAACTATTCGCAAAACCATACCTTTGCGAATAGTTTATGCAATAATAGTATTTATTATACTGATATTATTATAAATTAACAAAGTTTATATAATAATCAGCCAAAATAAGAAAAATAATGGGTTTTTACTTATTTATACCATAAATGCTATTCAAATGAATGTGTTTAAAATAAAATTCGTTGTATAAATTGTGTTATAAATATTTTTATGTTATAATACGCTTATGGCAGAAATCAATTATTTTGATCAAAGAAATTTTGATAACAATATTAAGTTAAGACAACTCATAAAAGAATTGCCGATAATTTGCAATGAATATTTTTTAGGAATTGAACCTCGTACATCTGTACTCACCCGATTGGCATACGCTCAAGATCTTAAAATATTTTTTAGATTTTTATGCACCGAATGTGCGGAATTTGTAGATATAAAAGACGTGAGGTTGTTTGGCTTTGAACATTTAAAACTAGTTGACACATTCCATATTGAAATGTTTTTAAATTATTTGACCGCATTTGAGATAGATGGAGTTAGATTTAGCAATTCAGAGAAAACAAAAGCGCGTAAATTGGCTACAATTAAGTCTTTCTTTAAATATAATTATAACAAAGATAGAATATCTTCAGATCCTGCATCAAAGGTATTAAGCATAAAATTGCACGATAAAGCAATTATTAGACTCGAATCTGACGAAGTAAGCGCCTTGTTAAACAATGTCGAAGACGGAAAAGGCTTATCAGAACGACAAAGGTCGATACAAGGCAAGACGAAAAAACGCGACGTTGCCATATTGACGTTATTTTTGGGGACCGGCATAAGAATTAGTGAATTAGTCGGCATTGATATGAAAGATTTGGATATGGACGTCAATGGATTTAAAATCACTAGAAAAGGCGGAAATCAGACAATTCTCTATTTTTCAGAAGAAGTTAGGCAGGCTTTGGACGAATATATTGATGAAAGAGCGCAAAATCCTTTGCTAGATAACGAGCCTGCTCTATTCGTTTCTTTGCAAAACAAACGAATTACTGTACGCGCGGTTCAAAATCTTGTCAAAAAGTATGCAAGTATCACTTCTCCGCTCAAACATATAACACCACATAAGTTAAGAAGTACGTACGGCACAAATTTATATAAGGAAACAAACGATATTTACGTGGTAGCAGAAGTATTGGGACATAAGGATATAAATACGACCAAAAAGCATTATGCCGCAATCAGTGACGACATCAAGCGCGCCGCAGCAAATAAAGTGTCGTTGAGACATAAAGACGAAGAAACTCCGCAATAAAATGAAAAAAATATAAACAAATATTCATTTTTATATTTAAAATGCTTGCGATATGCGAACATTTGTGCTAAAATTTTTATGTAAACCTAAACAACAAAGGAAAATTAAGAATGGCAAAAAGCAAAACCATCGAAAAAACCGCTGAAAAATGCTCAAAAACACTTGAATTTATAAAGACTTTTGTAGATAAAAACGGTTATCCGCCGACTGTAAGAGAAATTTGCAACAATGTTGGATTCAAATCTACGGCTTCTGCGCAATATTATCTTGACAAACTCGAAGACCAAGGCGAAATTCGCAAAGGAGATAACAAAAATCGCGCGATAGAGATAGTAAATAAGTCAACCACTGTGTTCAACAATAGCAATCAAATTGATTCAAATGAGTCAATTGACAACAGAATTATTGATTCCCAAGAAATGTTTTCTAATCTTATAACTATTCCTATGCTTGGCAACGTTGCAGCAGGCTCACCTCTTTACGCCGACGTAGAAAACGACACCTCCTATACTGTACCCAGCGATTACTTTAATTGCAGAGGTCAGATGTTTTTACTCAACGTCAAAGGCGAAAGTATGAAAAATATAGGCATACTCAACGGCGATTTGGTACTTGTCAGACAACAAAACGTGGCAAAAGACGGAGATATTGTCGTCGCGCAAATAGATAATAACGAAGTTACACTCAAAAGATTTTACAACTGTGGCAGTTATATAAGATTAAAACCTGAAAACGACGAAATGAGTGACATTATCGTCACTTCTGACAGAGAGTTTAGAATATTAGGAATCGCGACAGGTCTTATGAGAAATAAAATATGGTGATTTAAGCCTTATGCAACATATAAAAAATAGAAGGTTAACGCCTTCTATTTTTTATATTAAACTTCAAATCACTAATCTTTTTTAGACAATAACTTTTCAATACAATACATACAGGCAATTTTCACGTGTTCATAAGTTAAACCGCCTTGCATATATGCTATATACGGCTCTTTTATCGGACTGTCAGCAGACAACTCGATTGACGCGCCTGCAACAAAAGTTCCCGCAGCCATAATTACTTGATGCTCATAACCCGGCATATCCCAAGGAAACGGTACGACGTTGCTATCAATAGGAGACGCTTCTTGAATTGCTCGACAAAAATCAATAAGTTGTTCTTGAGTATCGAATTTAATAGACCTTATTATGTCCCCGCATTTCTCTCCGGGCAAAGGCATAGTTTCAAACCCCAAATCGCTGTAGACCTGTCCTACAAGCATTGAGCCTTTGATTGCTTGCGCGACAGTATGCGGCGCCAAAAATATTCCTTGATAAAAATCCTTATATCCGTATGCATACGATCCAACTTCCATACCTATCGACGGCGAGGTAACTCTGCTTGCAATCTTATCAATATAATGACTTTTACCGCAGATATAACCGCCGGTAGGAGCAATACCGCCACCGGGATTCTTAATCAATGACCCTACGATAATATCCGCACCTACCTGCGTAGGCTCAAGTTTTTCAATAAATTCGCCGTAACAGTTGTCAACCATAATACAAATATCGTTATGGGATTGCTTGATTGCTTTGACAGCCTCGGCAATATCCTTGATGCTAAGCGCGTTTCGCCATTCATAACCTCTGGATCTTCCAATAAAAATCAACTTTGTGTCTTTATTTATTGAATTTAATACTTTATTGATATCAATTTTTCCGTCATTCAATTGAATTTGACTGTATTTTACGCCAAAATCTTTGAGCGATCCGTTACCTTCGCCAACAATAACTTCTTTTAACGTATCATACGGACTGCCTGTAATGGCTAACATTTCGTTTCCCGGTCGCAAGATTCCGTAAAGCGCAAGCGTTAAAGCGTGTGTTCCGCTGACTATGAGCGGTGACACAATTGCTTTTTCGCCGCCGAAAATCTGCGCAAACAGATTGCAAAGCGTATCTCTACCAATATCATCATATCCATAACCGTTAGTTTGAGCAAAATGCCTCTGTCCAACGTTGTTGAACTGAAATGCTTCGAGCACTTTTAATTGGTTGAAAGTTGCAATCTCGTCAACCTTCTCAAATGCCTCAACAAGTTTTCTTTGAGCATTGGTAATAATATTTTGAGTATTATCACTAAAATTCATAATCACACTCCTTGCAAAAACGTCTTAACTTGTTCTTCTATTCCAGATATATCACTGGGCTGATACCATTTTGCAAAATCGTATTTCTTAAACCAAGTAAGTTGCCTTTTGGCATAATTTCTAGAATTTTGCTTAATAATATCTATCGTTTCTTCAAGCGTCTTTGCCACGTTGAAATAATCTTTAAATTCTTTATAACCGATTGCCTGCATACTTTGATTGCCAAAATCAACTCCATTTGCTATAAGTTGTTTAACCTCGTTTAACAAACCCATTTCAAACATTTTATCAACTCTAGCATCAATTCTTTGATACAAGACATTTCTTTCGACGTCCAAAGCAATCATACAAACTTCGTACTTGAGATCTTTGTTTTTTTCTTGAAGATTAGATTTGCAGGTGCCGGTAGTCTTGTAAATCTCCAAGGCTCTCAAAACTCTTTTTACATTGTTTGGATGAATTTTTTGAGCGTCAATTGGATCAATTTCGGCAAGCATAGCGTGCATATATTCTTTCCCATATAATGCAAGTTGACTCTCCAACTCGGCTCTAATCTCAATATTTTTATCTCCGCCGAAAGTCATTGGATACAAAATTCCGTCCACATAAAGTCCGGTTCCGCCAACTATTATAGGAATTTTTCCTCGAGATATTATGTCATTTATGGCTTTGTCTGCCAAACTTGCATACTCTCCTACGCTAAATTGCGCGTCTGCATTTACTATATCAATCATATAGTGCGGTATGCCTTGCATTTCTTCACTTGTAATTTTAGCCGTGCCTATATTCATATCTCTATACACTTGCATACTGTCACAAGATATGATTTCACCGTTAAATTTTTTTGCAAGATCGACACCTATTTGACTTTTTCCACTTGCAGTAGCGCCTACCACTAATATGAGTTTGTTCATATTATCCTCTTGAATAGTTTGTCAAAATCGCGTCTGGTATAACTCAAGACTGCCGGTCTACCGTGAGGACACTGAAGCGGAACGCCGTTTTTCATACTTTCCAGCAAAGTTTTGATTTGATCATTATTCAACTGCGCTCCCGCCTTTATAGCCGACTTACACGCCTTTTGCGCCAACTTATCCCTTATGAGATCGGAATTTTTTAAACCTATACCCGACTGTCTTTCTGCAAAAAGTTCATCAAAAAATACTGCAAGATTTATGTCGTTAAGCAAATGCGGAACGCTGTTTACCTTAAAACTCAATCCTCCAAACTCTTGTATATCAAATCCCAAATCTTTTAGATTGTCTTGTATAGCGCTGACATATTCATATTGATTGTTGTTGCAATCAAGAATATATGGCACAAGCATATACTGGATTCCAACGCTATTGGCGTTGACTTCCTCTAACAGTTTGTCATAAATCAATCTTTCGTGACACGCGTGCTGATCGATAAAATGCACGACACCTTGGCACTCGACAATCAAATAGGTATTGAATATTTGTCCTATGACTTTAAATTCGCTCTCTAATTGCTCTTCTACCATCTCCAACAAACTTGACTTTGTTTCGATATCAGGTTTTCTATCTGACATTTTAGTTGAAGTATTTGGCTTGGTTCCAACTACGCCAAATGGAGATATTCCGCTGCTGTCACTTACTTTTGTCTGTATTTTAGGAAGTTCTTTTTTGTACTTAAGTTCTTCCACAACCTTCTTTTGTTTTTCAATCAAAGCCTGATATTTATCACTTCCAATATTGTCTTTATCATTAAACAATACGTCGATATTATTGTCATTCTTATTGCTGACTGCGCTTGGCTCTTTGACTACCTCTTGTGATTTTATTGGATTTATGTCGATTTTTCTATCAAATTTGTCTTCTTTTATTTGATTTACTTCAGGTTGCTTTTTATCTGCAGCACTCGAATTTCCCAAAATCAAATTTTGTTCTTGTGCGGCAAGCGTAGTAAGAATTGCCTTATATACGCACGAAAAAACTTTGTGACTGTCTGCAAATCTTACGTCTGTCTTAGTCGGATGCACGTTTACGTCCACGTCGTCAAACGGCATAACGATATTTATAACAAAGACTGGAAAAGTTCTTGTCATAAGTCTATTACCGTATGCTTGCGACACTGCTGTGGATATAGTTTGGTTAGAAATTACTCTACCGTTTATAATAATCGTCTGAAAATTGCGATTGTGCTTAGCAATACTTGCATTTCCGGTATATCCGTATATCCTATAGTCGTCATAAGTAACGTCAAATGGCAAAAGTCCATTGGCAATATCGTTGTCATACACAGCAAATACAGCCTCTTCAAGTCCGCCGTTTGTCTGAAACACGACTTTATTATCGACAGTATATTTGAATTTGATATCGGGATTTGCAAGAGCAAGTTGAATCATTATAGCAGTGACATTAGCCTCTTCCTGCTTTGGTTTTTTCAAAAACTTTTTGCGCACAGGAGTATTGAAAAACAAATTCTCAACTGCTATTGACGTGCTTTGCGCAATTGCGCGCTTACCTTCTTCAACTACTTTTCCTGCCGACAGCGTTATGAAATTACCGATTTCGTCGTCTTGAGTCTTTGACGTCATAGTCACTTGCGCAACCGCAGACACAGAGGCCAATGCTTCGCCCCTGAAACCAAGCGTAGCAATATTGTCCAAGTCCTCTGCTTTTGCAAGTTTTGAAGTGGCGTGCGGCAAAAATGCCAATCTCATATTTTCTTTATCAATACCGCATCCGTTGTCCACAATCACAATAGACGATATTCCGCCGTCCTTGATATCTACGCTTATGCTTGTTGCACCTGCGTCAATACTGTTTTCGACCAATTCTTTTACGACTGACGATGGGCGTTCTACCACTTCGCCTGCCGAAATCAAATTAAATACGCTTGAATCCAATACGTTTATCTTTGCCATACTAATCCTTCTTTGCAATATCGACGAGTTTTGCAAGCGTAGTCAAAGCCTGCATAGGCGTCAAATTCTCCACGTCGATATCCAATATTTCGTTCTTCAACTGATTGTCTTTACTTATATCAAGCAAATTATGCTCGTCCAACGTGTCTTTTTGCATAGTCAGCGGATTGCTCTCCAAAAGTTTGGAAATTTCTTTCGCTCTCTTAATGACAGGTTGAGGTATTCCCGCAAACCTTGCGACTTCTATACCAAAACTCTTGTTGGTTCCGCCCCTTGTAATCTTGTGCAAGAAGACTACGCCCTTTTCCATTTCGCTGGCCAAGACTTTATAATTCTTTACTCCGTCCAAAGAATTTTCCATTTCTGTCAGTTCGTGATAGTGAGTGGAAAACAAAGTCTTACATCTGATTCTGTTGTTGACGTCTTCAAGCACTGCTCTTGCAATTGACATACCGTCAAAAGTCGAAGTTCCTCTGCCTATCTCGTCCAATATAAGCAAACTTCTGAAAGTAGCATTTTGAAGTATGGTCGCAACTTCCACCATCTCCACCATAAACGTACTTTGACCGTAAGCCAAATCGTCGCTCGCGCCAATACGAGTGAATATTCTGTCCGTTATGGAAATACTTGCGCTTTTTGCGGGAACGTAACTTCCGATATGAGCCATAAGCGTAATCAACGCAACCTGTCTCATATAAGTGCTTTTACCGCTCATATTAGGACCGGTAATTATCATAGTACGGTTTTGACAGCAGTCAAGTTGAGTATCATTGGGCACAAATTCGTTGTTCTTCAACAATGCTTCTACGACTGGGTGTCTTCCGTTTTTGATATCTATGCCTTCGATTTTGTCATTGATTGTCGGTTTGACGTAGTTGTTTGCTATAGCAACCATTGCCAAAGACAGCAACGCATCGCAATAGGATATACTTCTTGAGGTAGATTGAAGATGCGGAATAACTTTGATAAGTTCCAACTTCAACTCCTCAAATATTCTGCTTTCGATATCCAAAGCCTTGTCCTTTGCTCCGACGAGTTTGTCCTCAATCTCCTTTAGTTCTTGAGTAATATATCTTTCTCCTGTCGTCAGCGTCTGCTTTCTTTGGTATCTATAAGGCACTTTATCAATATTAGTCTTGCTTACTTCAATATAATACCCAAAGACCTTGTTATAACCGACTTTCAGATTTTTAATGCCTGTGCTTTCCTTTTCTTGGCTTTCCAAGTTTGCCAGCCACTGTTTACCCATAACTTCAGCGTTACGCAAATCGTCAAGTTCTTTATCGTAACCGTCGCGAATATATCCTCCGTCTTTGAGCAATGCGGGCGGATTATCCGTAATGGCATTTGTCAATTTGTCGGCAATATCTTCCAACAAGAATATATTTTCATATATCTTCTTTAGCATTGGCGTCGTTGCGCTTTGAAGAATTTGCTTCACCGCAGGCAAACTCTTGAGTGACAGTCCCAGTGAAAGCAAGTCTCTTGGCGAAGGTGAACCGAAAGCAACTTTTGAAGTCAATCTTTCAATATCGCGTATTCCGCTCAACGTATCTGCAAGATTGCTTCTCATTCTAGTATTATTGATAAATTCTTCCACGCTGTCAAGCCTAGCGTTGATAGCATTGCTATCACGAAGCGGCTGCTCTAGCCATCTTCTCAGACATCTTGCGCCCATATTAGTCTTAGTCTTGTCGAGCACCCACAAAAGCGTGGCTTTTTTGGAAGTGTCGCGAGTATTTTCGCAAATCTCCAAGTTTCTGCGACAACTATTATCCATAATCAAGTATTTATTATTTTGCACGTATCTAATAGACGAGATATGCGCCAATGACCGCTTTTGCGTTTCATTTACATAATTTATCAACGCTCCCGATGCGCTTACGGCAAATTTTTTGTCTTCAAATTCAAATTTTGCAAGCGTAGTCACGTTGAATTGCTTCAACAACATATTGTAAGCCGTCTTATATTCAAAAGCCCAATCATAATACTTTTGGAATTTAGGCAATCTTCCTATTCTTATAGATGACAAATTTTTAGCGCACTCATAAGCGTATTCGTTGCAAATAATTTCCGTCGGAGAAAAAGTAGCAAGCACGTCTTCAATTGAAGAAAAGTCCCCGTAATCGGACTGCACAGTATTAAACTCTCCTGTAGATACGTCAATCCAAGCCAACGCATAACTTTTTTCGTTGGCAAATATACACGCCAAATAATTATTTTTCTTATCGTCAAGAATATTATCTTCAATAACTGTGCCAGGGGTAACAACTCTGATTACGTCACGCTCGACAAGTTTGCCTTGTTCAGGTGCGGAAAGTTGTTCGCAAATTGCGACTTTGTACCCTTTCTGCACCAACTTTGCTATATATCCGTCAGCAGCGTGATATGGGACTCCGCACATAGGCGCCCTTTCCTCAAGCCCGCAATTTCGTCCTGTCAAAGTCAAATCAAGTTCTCTGCTTGCCGTCTTTGCGTCGTCGAAAAACATTTCATAAAAATCTCCGAGACGGAAAAATACCAAACTGTCTTTGTTTTTTTCTTTTAACGACAAATAATATTTCATCATCTCCGAAAGCGCCATATTACTCCTCCGCCAGTTCGCCAAACAGCGACGCTGACTGCGACTTATTTATCTTAACGTTGACAAATTGACCTATTAAGTCATTGCTACCCTCAAAAGTGACAAGTCTTCCGCTGTCCGTTCTTCCGCAAACATAACCGACCTTTTTAGGTGCCGCGTCTTCGCAAAGCACTTCGTATACGTTGCCCTCATACTCTTTTGAGAGTTCTTTAGTTATTATATTCTGCTGCGCAATAAGTCTTTTGATTCTATCTTTTGACACTTCAGGCGGTATTTGGGGCATCAAAGCGGCTTTTGTTCCCTTTCGCACTGAATATATAAAAGTAAAAGCACTTGAATACTTAACTTTGCGGACTATATCCAAAGTATCTTCAAAATCCTCTTCTTCTTCGTACGGAAACCCTACCATAAGGTCGGTGGTAATTCCGCAATTGGGTATCTTCGACTTTATTGCATCTATCGTATCTAAATAATATTCCCTTGTGTAATGACGGTTCATAAGTTTTAATATCTTATTTGAACCCGACTGTATTGGCAAATGTATATTATTGCAGATATTCTTACTCTCTGCAATGATGTCGATTACGTCCCTATTGAGGTCTTTAGGGTGCGAAGTCATAAATCTGACTCTGTGTTTTCCTTGAATTTTTGCAATCTCCTCAAGCAATTTGGCAAAATTACTTCCGTCATTTAAATCGTGTCCATAAGAATTTACGTTTTGCCCCAACAAAGTAATCTCTTTGTACCCTTGATCTATAAGCATCTTAAATTCGTCGAGTATGTTTTGCATTTTGCGGCTTCTCTCACGTCCTCTGACGTAAGGAACAATGCAGTAAGTGCAAAAATTATTACAACCATACATTATATTCAACCAAGCGTTACAACCGCTTGTACGGTACTTAAGTTCTCCCTCCAATACTTCGGGACGCTCGTTTGGATCTATGAGCACACTCTTTTTGCCCGAATTTTTTAGTTTCAATACGGCGTTTTTCAACTCTGCAAGATTATTCGTACCCAATACTATATCCACGTAAGGATATTTCTGTCTCAAATTCAATCCTGCTCCGTCTTGCTGTGTCATACATCCTACGACCGCCAAAATCAACCCCGGCTTGGCTTTTTTTAGATGCTTGACCGCGCCGATATTACCCAAAGCGCGTTTTTCCGCGTTATCTCTAATACAACAGGTGTTGAAAACAATTACGTCCGCGTCGTTCTCGTCTTCGCACTCTACGTACCCCATAGATTGAAGCGTACCTGCTATTTTTTCCGATTCGTGGATGTTCATCTGACATCCGTATGTAATAATCTTGTATTTTTGCATATAACAATTATATCTAAAATTGAAAAAAAAGACAAGTGATAATATTATAATGAAAAAAAATAATAAAAGCGTATCAAAAAAGTTATTCAAATCCTTTGCAATTATATCGGCAATGTTGATGATAATCTCACTGCTTGCATTAAGCACCTTTTTCGGTATGTTGTATTTTGGCGGAGACTCACCGGATATGTCAAAACTTAAGACCAGTCAGGCAAACTTAATAATTACAGACTGTCAAAATAATCCCATTATCGACCTAAAAAGTGAAAAATACGTCGAAAGCGCTCAAATTCCTCAACTCCTGTCAGACGCTTTCGTTGCAGTCGAAGACAAAAGATTTTATTCCCATAACGGCATAGATTACGTCCGTATAGCAGGCGCTATGCTAAATAATATTAAAGGAAACCGAACTCAAGGCGCGTCTACTATCACCCAACAACTTGCAAAGAACATATATTATTCAAGTGAACAAACCTTCTCCAGAAAATTTAAAGAAATGCAGACGGCAATCAAACTTGAAAAAATGCTGTCTAAAGAAGAAATAATGGAGTATTACCTCAATATGCTCTATTTCGGCAGCGGCGAGTACGGAGTAAAAAATGCCGCGCTAAGATTTTTTGATAAATCGCTAGACGAACTAAACGCCTTAGAATGTGCAATGCTGGCAGGTATAGTAAAAAGTCCCACTAAATACAATCCTATCAACAATTATGCCAATTCAATTGATAGGGCTCGTGTTGTATTGAAACTGATGTATGAGCAAGATATGATATCAGATGATATATATCATAGTTATAAAAACTCTGATATTATTATTAAAAACACGTTAATTGAGAATAATCAAGCCAAAATTTATCTTTTAAACACAAAATATGAGGCTTGCAAGATTTTAAATATCGACGAAAATCAACTGTTACTTGGCGGCTACAACATCTTAACTTTTTATGATCCATCCGCACAACAACTGCTTTCTTCTTCTATATTCAACGAATCATACTACTCTTCTACAGACAAATCTAGAGGAATTGGAATCGTATGCGACAACGCTTCTTTAGGAATCAAAGCATTGTCGTCAAGGGAAGATATCAATATTTTTGAGTTCAAACGTCAGGTTGGCTCTACTATCAAGCCATTGGCGTGTTATGCTCCGGCTTTAGATCAAGGAATCATAAGTCCTTACACTAAGATTATGGACGAACCCACCTCTTTCGGAGACTATTCTCCAAGTAACTTTAAAGATAGATATTACGGATGGACAAGCATAAATGATTGCGTTGAAAAATCTCTTAATATTCCTTCAGTTAAAGTCCTTCAGCAGTTAGGACCAAGCACGTCGCGCAGTTATCTTACAAAAATGAATATTTTTACAGACGAGCAAGACGACAACTTGGCTTTAGCGCTTGGGGGAACTACCTATGGAATAAGTATGATAGATCTACTCGGAGGATACTCCACTCTCTCCAACGGAGGTCTATACAGCGCGCCGACATTTATCAAAACAATAAAAGATAAAGACGGAAATATTATATATGATTATAAAAATACAATTTCTACGCGAGTTTTTGATGAGCAAAGCGCATATTTAATGACGAATATGCTTATAAACACTGCAAAAACAGGTACAGCAAAAAAGTTGTCCCACCAAAATTATCAAATTGCCTGCAAAACAGGTACAGTGTCTATGGAAAACAAAAACTTCAATAGTGATATATATTCAGTTGGTTACACTTCGCAAGATACTTTTTTGTTTTGGCAAGGCGGCAACTTACCGGCAGAACAGACAGGCGGTGGCGCAACAACGCTTATGTGCAAGAATTTCTTAGATAATTACTACACTGTCCCGCCCAAAGATTTTGCTTTACCTGACGGAATTATCGAAGCAAATATAGATAAATATGCATACGAACATTCAAATTTATTGATTCTTGCAAGTCAAAACGCTCCAAAAAGCAGCGTCATAAGTTGTTTATTTTCGGAAAAATGTCTTCCCAAAGACGTCGATAGCACGTATGACAGACTTAGCGTGGACAATATTCAATTCTTGCAAAATATGTCAAATGTGTCGATTAAATTCACTTTAAATCCTAAATTATGCTACAGAATTTACAAGCGAGACTTTATAAAGGGAGAAACTTTGATCTACGATATAAAAAATAGTATTGGTGATGCCGATTATCAAATAGACGTTGATAGATTTTTCGGCAATACCATCACCGTAGTCCCATATTATATTGACGATGATTCAAATGAGATAATAGGCACCCCAAGCAAATATAACTCTCACTCAATTATCTCTCGAATGCATCGATAAAAAATATACGGCGCTTAGACGCCGTACATATCTTAATATTCTGCTTTTATTTCCATAATTTCAACCGTTTTAATTGCAGTCTCAATCATCTTATCCAAATCTTTAATTTTAGCCTGTTCTTTTATCGCGACTTGTAAATCCGGCTTTATTACAGGATTTTTTGGCAAAAATACCGTACAGCAGTCTTCATACGGAAGTTGTGAGATTGCATAAGTATCAATTTTTTCTGCCGTATCCATAATTTCATATTTATCCATACCGATTAGCGGCCGGAATACAGGCAGAGTCTTTACCGCGTCATTTGTCACCGTAATGCTCTTGGTAGTCTGACTTGCCACTTGAGCAAGGCTCTCACCTGTTATCAACGCTCCGCATTTATTTTCAATAGCCAATTTTTCGGCAATCTCCACCATAATTCTGCGCATTATCGTTATCATATAATCTTCGCGACAATATTCGTGTATTGCCTGCTGTATTTCCGTAAACTTGACTACAAACAACTTGATATCTCCGCAGTATTTAGTCAATTTTTCTGCTAAATCAACCACTTTTTGTTGCGCCATCTCACTTGTATGCGGATAACTGTGATAGTGCACTCCAAATATTTGCATACCTCTTCTCGCCATTCTATATCCCGCCACTGGAGAGTCAAATCCGCCGCTTAGAAGTAACATTCCTCTTCCCGCAGTACCCACAGGCATTCCCTGCGCGCAATCAATCTTGTCGGAGAATATATAAGAATAGCCGTTTTCTCTTATGTCAACGCATATCTCGCTTTGCGGATAGTAGAGGTCAACCGCAATTTGCGCATTCTTTGACAGCAAGTAACCGCCCAGCATTGCAGAAATTTGCATACTGTTTTTATCAAGACTCTTATCCGCTCTCTTCGTCGTAATCCTAAAAGTACCGCTTTGGGGCGCAAATTGCGTTACCGCTTCTTTTAGATTTTCATAACTCGTCTGCACTTTGAGCGCTACAGAAAGAGAATGAAGTCCGAAGACTTTTGTCACCCTGTCTATTATATTTTGTTGCGCATCTTCGTCATAATCTTCTATGTAATATCTATTTTGCGTACGAATAAAAGTATAATCGACACCCACCAAAGATTTTTTTATATTTTCAATCAATCTGTTTTCAAATAAATTTCTATTTTTACCTTTTAAGAACAACTCGCCGTATCTCAAAAGTATCACTTTTTTGCTTTCCATACTCACCTCAATTTCAGTCTCGTCAATATACAATCGTTTTTTGACGCAGACTTCTGATATTTTATCAACTCTTCCAAACTTTCGCCAAGCGCTTTAATAAAAGCGTCGACGTCAGATTTAGTATTACCCTCATTAAAACTCACTCTCAACATTCCTTGCGCGTAATCGTCAACTATGCCTAACGCCTGCGGGATTCGTCTCGTAGACTTCTGCGAATTGCAGGCAGAGCCGGTTCCAACAATAACCCCTTTATCCTCAAGACAATGCACCATTACTTCGCCTCTTGCGCTATTCAATGCAAAAGAAAACACGTATGGCGAAGAATTTTCGCAGTCTGTGTTGATTTTGATATTGTCAAAGGTATTTTCCAACTGACTTTTGAGATAACTCCTCAACTCGCTTATATTCGCGTAATTTTCCTTGATATTCTCAAAATTCTTTTCGACTACGTCGCAAAACGCCATTATTGCAGGCACGTTTTCTGTGGCAGAACGCACTCCGTTTTCCTGTCCGCCGCCATATACAAACGTCTTCAGATACAGTCCGCTTCTACAGTACAGCGCGCCAATGCCTTTTGGAGCGTGCACTTTGTGACCGCTTATAGAATATAAGTCCACCCCCAGCGCCTTTACGTCAACGACTATCTTTCCGTATGCCTGCACCCCATCCGAGTGGAAGATGGCTCTAGGAGATTTCGACTTTATCAACTTTGATATTTTCGCTAAATCATTTAGCGCCCCGGTCTCGTTGCAAACGTGCATAATAGACACCAATACGACTTTTTCGTCCAACAGAGCCTCTAATTTAGCCATATCTGTCCGTCCGTATCTATCGCAAGGCACAAACTCCACATCATAGCCTCTGACTTTCAACTCCAGCGCGCAATTATACACCGCGCTATGCTCGCTTGACCCGACTAAGACTTTTCCACTCTTTGCTCTCAACGAACAAAGCAGCGCTATATTATCCGCCTCGCTTCCCGACGCGGTAAAAATAATCTCTTCACTTTTTGCTCCCAACGATTTTGCAATAACGCCTCGCGCGCGCTTGATAGCCTTGCTATTCTCCATTGCCTTGCGATAAAGCGCCGAAGGATTGAAAAATTCTTGGCTATTATATTTCTTTAGCGCATCCCAACACACGTCATCCAATCTCGTCGTAGCGGCATTGTCAAGATAAATCACGGTTCACCTCAATTAACGAAAACAAATAATTGTCTAAACAAATTAAATACTTTCTTTCAAATAATTCTATCACATATAAGCAGTTTTCGCAACTTTTCGGACACAACCTGACGTATTTTGTGTCTTCATTTGCTTTTGCGCAATATTCTTCTACTTTTAGTTGAGACGCTTGACCATCAAACAAAACAATTTCTTTTATAGGATACTTTTTGATTATAGATACTCTACCTGCATTATAATGAATAATTATTTCATAGGTCAAAAACAGACTTAATATTCTTACAATCATAGCAACGGCAAATATAATGGCGTATATGAGCAAGTCAATATAATTTTTTGTAGAAAAACAAGCAATTACACCTGCCAAGACTATTAAATCCAAGAGAATACAAATGCCTAAACATATCACTTTAATGGGCTTTTTCTCGTCATTATTATATCTTTGAATATAATTTTCTTGCATTATACTATTTTAAAGTAACAATAGTTACTCCGCTTTCTCCTTCGCCGTACTTTCCTATTCTAAAAGACTCTACAGCAGGCGAAGTCTTGAGATAATCTTGCACTGCTTTTCGCAATATCCCAGTTCCCTTTCCGTGAACAACTCTGATTTCAACGCAATTGTGCATAATTGCTTCGCTTATATAATTATCCAAATTATATAGCGCCTCGTCTACTCGCTGTCCTATTAGATTTATCTCAAAACTAAAAGCCTTGTTACTAAACTCTTTGCTGACAGTCACCTTTACTTTATCTCTTTTTTCTTCGGCAATGATCTTTTGACAATCTAACAGTTTTATCGTAGTAGTCAAAATACCAACTTTAACTTGACATTCATTTTTCTTTGAATTTATGCCTACGACTTCGCCTTGATTATTTAGACTGGCAATAAACACTCTGTCACCCACTTCAATATCACCATCAGCAAGAGCATATTCCCGCTTGGGTTTTTGCTCTTCAATCTTGATATCTCCAAGTTTCTTTCTCAATCTTCTGGCTTCAAATAGTGCTTGCTCATCTCCTTGTTTTACCAACTCTTTTATTTCTTCCAACAACTCGTCGGCTTCTTCAAGATAATTAGAAAGCAACTCCTTCGCGCCTTTTTTCATCTTTTCTTCCAACTTTTGCTTTTGAATATTCAATTCTTCCAGCGCATTTTTTGCTGTCTGTGCCGATTTTTCTGATATTAGGTAATTTTCTTTCGCTTTTTCTTCATATTCTTGCGCAAGCCGTCTTGATCTTTCGGCGCCTTTGATTACGTTGTCAAAAGCAATCTTCTCTTTGCTAAGTCTTCCTCTAGCATTCTCGACGATTTGTTTTTTGAGTCCCAAAGACGTCGCAATCTCCAATGCGTTCGACGAACTACTCTGTCCCATAATCAACTTATAAGTAGGAGCAAAAGTTGTTGGATCAAAATCCATACCTGCGCTGGCAATGCCTTCTGTCACAAGAGAATATTCTTTTAGATCACTGTAGTGAGTACTGGTTATCGTCTTACAACCTTTATTCTTAAAATATTCTATTAGACTAATTGCCAACGCGCTTCCTTCAGCAGGATCAGTGCCTCCCCCCAACTCGTCGAGCAACAGCAGACAGTTGGACGTAACGTGGTTACAAATATAAATCAAATTTGTCAAATGTGAGGAAAAAGTCGACAAACTCTGCTCAATATTCTGTTCGTCTCCAATATCGCAAAATATATTCTCAAATACCGCAAGTTTACTATCTCCGGAGCAAGGCGGAAAAATTCCCGAAGAAGCCATAAGAGAAAGAATACCCACCAATTTTAAAGACACGGTTTTACCTCCGGTATTAGGACCGGTGATCAGTAAAGTATTGTATTCAATACCCAAGTTAATCGACACTGGTACGACTTTTTGCTTATCAATCAAGGGATGTCTACCATCAATAATATCAACTATTCCGCTATCGTTTAACTCAACTCTATTGCCCTTTATCTCTTGAGAATATCTTGCCTTTGCAAAAATGCTGTCTAGATAGGCTATATTTTGATAAGTCAATTTTAAATTATCGCACGCATAGGTAATTTTTTGAGAAAAATACTGCAAAATTCGACCTATTTCGTTATTTTCTTCTGCGCATAATCCACGGAGTTCATTGTTCATTTCAACGATTGCCATTGGCTCGATATATACCGTCGCACCTGATGCAGACTGATCGTGAACAAGTCCTTTGACTTGACGCACGTACTCGCTCTTGACAGGTATTACGTACCTATTGTTACGCATAGTAACCAAAGAATCTTGCAAATAGTTGCTAAAATCAGACGAAGTCACGTAAGAATTGAGTTTTTGTCTTATCTTATCATTGCACGCTTTTATACTCTGTCTGATAGATTTAAGGGCAGGAGAAGCATTGTCACTCACCTCATTGTCCCCTAATATACTCTCATAGATACTATTTTCCAAATCATTATCAATATAAAGGTTATTTAGCAACGATTTAATATCATCTAAATTCTGCGAATTTATTTTATAAATAGAATTATATACAAGCCTAGAAGTACGAAGAAGTCTTCCTACTCTTATGATATCGGCGCACGATAGCGTCATAAACTTGCTCGCATTTTCCAAGATGTCTTCCATTTCATCGACCGAAAACGTCGGCGCAACCAAATGGTCATATAATATCTCATACGCTTGCGCTGTCAACTCTGACAGATATTGCGCCTGACTTAATTCAATAGAAGGTTTTATGGACAAAACGGTATTTTTTGCAATAACAGAGGAAGTATGATTTGCAACCTGAGCCAATATTTTATCATACTCTAATATCTTCAAAGTCTTTCTATTTATAAATTTTGCCATATAACTTATTTTACCCCTCTAAATAAATGTCCATACGTTGAATTATCGACACTATTACCGTATTTTTTGCAAAAACTATCTATTATTCCGCTAATTTCATCTGTAGCGCAACCGTTAAGATTAAGATAATAATTGCCATTCACAAACGAAAGTTTATTTCTAATATCGACAATTTGCTGATTATACAATACAAATTGACAATGATTGACCTTAATTCTCTCGATTTTATATTCTCCTCGCTTGTCAAAATAACTAAATTCGCCATTATACTTACAATTACCACATTCACATCCTGTATTAATTTGCACAGGACAATGCAATAGCGTCATAATTGGCAATCTGCCAAAAGAATAAATCATACCTCCCAACGCTTCCTTGTTTGTCAACTCCACCGAATTGATATAATAATCCAATCCAATCGTATCAGAATAATTTACGTTATATATATTCAGTCCAATTCCGCCAACAAGAGCCTTACCGTATTTTTTTGCAAGATATACTCCGTAAAGATTATCAGCCAATATTCCGTCAAATTTATCAAGATTTTTAGAAAGCCATTCATCTATTATTTTAAAATCTTTACCCCTGGCTACCTTAGGTAATTTAAGGTATATATTTTCTATAGTCTTCTCAATTAAATTTGTTTTCGTAATTATTTGATTGATATTAGACACATAATTTATATAATTTACTACAAGATTAATTTTTTCTTCTATATCTTTAAACGCCTCCAGACTCTCTTCATTTAAGTCTATTTCCACAAATAAGCGCTCTTTGTCTACTGTGTTTTCTTTAGCGTAATAACAATATAATGCGTCAGAATAGTCTACTCTTTGCTTGTGGTCAGAATAATCTTGCAGGATTTCTTTCCTCAACTTCTCTATCACGTTTCTTCGTAAATTATTGAGAATTGATGCAGGAATAAAAAGATTGTTATCAATATCCACATCGAGTTGCGCGATAAAAACACTATCTCCCAATCTCAACAACTGTTTTGCTACAGTGTCATAATTTGCGCATTGAGATATGCCGGTTTGCGGAAGTTCGCCCATACTCGCTACTTGAATACCGTTGTATATTGCTGTCAAAGATATATTTTTATCTTTCTTCGCTACGAATTTCATTTTTATGGACAATTTGGGTTCTATGTCCTTAAATTTATCCAATTGCTTTGTGTCTAACGTGAGATGCACCCTACTGCCTATTGGATAATTCCCGAAATTTTTCACAAGATAATTCTTACCGACTTTCTCAATATTGGCTATTGCAAGTCCGCCGACTTCTACTCCGTTGTTAATTAACTTGATTCCGTCACCTTTATTCAACGCTCTGTTTAATTGAAGTGTTGCATTGCCCTTGGATATTGATAAAATCTTGCCAATTTCTAAACCGATATTGCCGTTAAGTTTGTCATACATAATATCTTTAGAGCCTTGATAATTATATCCAAGCGTAAAATTACCTCTATTATAGGCAGATTTTATGCTATTATAGTCTATTTCTTTTTTATCACCGTTTAAAAAGTTGTCTACTGCTTTACGATATTGCGATACAGTCTCTCCGACGTAATGCGGTTGCTTAAGTCTTCCCTCAATCTTCAAACTGTCTACGCCAAGTTTAGCCAATTCACCAATCTTATCTATTAGACATTGATCTTTTGGAGACAAAAGATACCCCTCTTTAGAAGAAAGATTGCAACTATACTTCAATCTACACGGCTGATTGCAACGACCGCGATTTCCACTGTCTCCGCTCATCATACTTGACATCAGGCACGCTCCAGAAAAGCCTACGCACAACGCACCGTGGACAAAATGCTCAATCTCAAGTTTTGTATTTTTTCTAATTTCGGCTATATCCGAGTTTAAAGTTTCTCTGGCAAGCACGACACGCGTAAACCCAAGATCCTCAAGCACTTTTGCGCCCGCAAGATTATGTACTCCAATTTGAGTACTGCCGTGCAAAGGGATATCGTATTTTTTGAGTATATCAAGACATCCAAGATCTGTCACAATAAAGGCATCTACGCCTGCTTTTGCAGCAATATCAACGTATTCTGCAAAAATTCTTCTCTCAGATTGCTTGATATTTGTATTAAAAGTCAAGTATACCTTGACGTCAAATAAATGACAGTAATCCACCCAATAGGCAATATTGTCTTTATTAAAATTGTCGGCTTTGATTCTGGCATTAAACAAGTCGAGCCCCAAATACACAGCGTCTGCGCCTGCATATATTGCGACTTTCAAGGCTTGAATATTGCCAACAGGAGCCAAAACTTCCAACATATTTTCAGTATACCATAAACTTTAAAGTTTTTGTAGTATTTTTATATGATTGCACAAAAAATACGCCTCATAATTGAGGCGTATTTAATTACTTTATTCAATTATCTTTGAACTGCCGAAAATTCGCTTGACAGTTTTGTCAATATTCTATTTATTTTAGCGTTGACTTCGTCGTCAGTCAAAGTCCTATCCGGCAAGCGGAATACTAAAGATATAGCCACACTCTTCTTGCCCTTACCGATTGCGTTTTCATTGCGGTATATATCAAATATATTGGTATCCACAAGCAGATTTCCACCGCCTTTTCTCACACAAGCAAGCAAATCTCCTGCCAAAACGCTCTCGTCAACGACGATTGCAATATCTCTTTCGACAGGCGGATAACTTGATATCGGAGTGAACGTATAACTGTAATCAGCCAATTTATTTAGCAAATCTACATTTATTTCAGCAATATACATTCTTTCCGGCACGTCAAAACTCTTTGAAACTTCCGGATGAACCTCACCCAAATATCCTATTACACTTTTTTCGACGTAAATTTCAGCGCTTCTGCCTTTGTGAAGATACGTGATATCAGCCCTCTTATACTCGGCATTTATACCAAATTTCTTGAATAAAACTTCTATTATACCTTTCATAGTAAAGAAGTCTTCGCCCTCGCCGTATCTGCCCAAAGCAAGCATATTTACTTCCGTTGGAAGTTGAGTTACAGGAACATCTTGCGGCATATATACGTTTGCCAATTCAAACAGTTTAGCCTTTTTGTTACTCTTCAAGAAGTTACTTGCCAGCATAGATATCATACTGTATGCCAAAGTAGTTCTCATTATAGACAAATCTTCGCCAAGAGGCTTAAGAAGTTTGACACAATTGCGTCTTGAATCGTCTTCTTTGAGTTTTAAAATATCAAAGCATTTAGGCGTAGTAAAAGAATACGTCAATATTTCGCTCATACCTCTGCTTACGCAAATATCCTTGATAATATCTATATTCTTCTCCTCACGGTTTTTACCGCCAAGCGTCTGATTGCCGCCTTTAAGCAACGTGCTGACAACTTTATCATAGCCATACAGTCTAATCACTTCTTCCGCAAGGTCATTTGCATTTTCTATATCGTCTCTGAACGCGGGACAAACACAAGTAAGTTTGCCGTCTTTATCAACACTGCTCTCAATCTGAAGACTGTTGAGAATATCCAAAACAATATTTGACGGCACTTCAATACCCAAAATCTCATTGATTTCCTCCACGCTTGTAACAACGACGTTTCTAGTAAGATCTTGAGCAAGTTTATCGATAATTCCGTCGGCAATTTTGCCCCAGCCATACTTATAAATCAACGTCAATGCGCGCATAATTCCCAATCTTTGGGAGTCAAAATCAATTCCTCTCTCATATCTGAAGGACGAGTCTGAACGCAAATTTAACTTTCTTGAAGTTCTTCTGATGTTATCTCTCAAGAATTTAGCGGATTCAAAAACTATAGTATTGGTATTTTCATTGATACCGCTATTCAATCCGCCCATAACTCCTGCCACTGCGCAAGGTTTATTCTTGTCGCAG
Source organism: Clostridia bacterium (assembly GCA_029060025.1). Lineage (GTDB taxonomy): Bacteria > Bacillota > Clostridia > Christensenellales > UBA3700 > RACS-045. The sequence continues at coordinate 104,090 of JAIDUV010000037.1, forward strand.
ATTACCAACATAGTATCGTCTAGTTCATATTCCTTTTCGTTGAGCGCAACAATTTTTTCGCCGTTTTTTGCTCTTCTGGGAATAATTTTGCCGCCTTCCAAATAATTTTTGTCAAAAGCGTGCATAGGCTGACCAATCTCAATCAAAATATAATTGGTGATATCGACGATATTATTTATTGGACGCAAACCAACCGACTTAAGTCTCTTTTGAATTATCTCCGGACTGCTTTGAATCTTGATGTCCTTTACGGCTGCCGCCATATATCTAGGACAGAGCGTCTTGTCTTGCACTTCAACGTCGACAATATCACCGATTTTTATGCTTTTATCCGTTTCAAAATAAATTTCTGGCATCTTCAATGGCTTCTTGAGCACCGTAGCCACTTCTCTTGCAATACCAAGCACACTGTTGCAGTCGGATCTATTTGCAGTAATACTGATATCAAGAACGATATCGTCATTACCCAACACAACGTTGATATCTGTACCCAACGGATGCTTTTCTTTGTTCATTATCAAGATGCCGTGCACGCCTGCGCCCGCATATTCTTCTTCGGTGAGTTTCAATTCCTCTCCCGAACACAACATACCATTGGAAGCCACGCCGCGCAACTTGCCTTTCTTAATCACCTGACCTGTTGGCAACAAAGAGTTGTCCAATGCGACAGGCACCAAATCTCCTTCTGCGACGTTCTGCGCTCCTGTTACGATTTGCACAAGTTCTGCGCCGCCCACGTCAATTTGACATATCTGCAACTTATCAGCGTCTGGATGCTTTTCAAGTTTAACAATCTTGCCAAGCACCACGTTTTTCATATTCGCGCTAGCATCTATTATTTCTTCTACTTCAAAGCCTGCTCCAACAAGTTTATCGGCAAGCACTTCTACAGTAACGTCTATATCTACAAAATCTTTTAACCAACTCAATGAAACTTTCATATCCGCTCTCCTATTTGAATTCCTTTAAGAATCTTACGTCGTTTTCAAATAAAATTCTCATATCTGGAATACCGTATTTTATCATAGCCACTCTTTCTACACCCATTCCAAATGCCAATCCCTTATATTTCTTGCTGTCAATACCGCAATTCTCCAAGACCTTTGGATTGACAACGCCTGCGCCGAGCACTTCTATCCAGCCTGTGCCTTTGCAAATTCGGCACCCCTTTCCGTGGCATACAGAACAAGACAAATCAACCTCTACGCTAGGCTCTGTGAATGGGAAAAATGACGGACGAAATCTGACTTTTGTCTTTTTATCAAAGAGTCTTTGCGCAAAAGTCTCCAAAAGTCCCTTGAGATCGCAAAGTGTAACTTTTTCATCGACGACAAGTCCCTCGACCTGTTGGAACATAGGCGAATGAGTAGCGTCGTCGTCGGGTCTATATACCTTGCCCGGACATACTATTCTAATAGGCGGTTGCGTCTTTATCATCGTACGCGTTTGCATAGAAGACGTATGAGTACGCAAAAGTATATCGTCAGTGATATAGAAGGTATCTTGCATATCTCTTGCGGGATGATCGGGCGGAATATTGAGCATTTGGAAGCAGAACTTGTCAAATTCAATTTCCGGACCTTGACCGAGCGTAAAACCCAAAGAAGTAAATATATCCAAAATCTCGTTGGTCACCAACGTGCAGGGGTGCAAACTTCCCTTGTCTTCGCCTTTGCCGTCAAGAGTAATGTCAACGCCTTCTTCAAGCATTTTGGCGTCGATTTCTGCCTGCTCGAGTTCTTTGGTCTTTTCTTCCGTCAGTTGAGTTATGACGTCTCTTGCCTCATTGACGTATTTTCCCACAAGCGGTCTTTCTTCTTGCGGAAGGTCTTTCATTCCTCTCAAAAGCCCAGTCAACTCTCCGTTTTTGCCAAGATACTTTACTTTTACGTTATTGATAGACGCAAGAGTACTGCTCTGCTCAATTGCCGACTTTGCTTCTTCGATAAGTTTTGCAATCTTTTCTTTCATATTTACCTCACTTTATAAAAAAATACGCCCCTATATTAGGGCGTATTAACGCTGTACCACCTAAATTCGTCCTTTGCCTTTATCGGGCAACTGACCTCGTACGGTTATAACGTGACCGACGGTTTTGCCTACTTACTTCAACAAAACAACTCCAAGGCGAACTCTCCCCAACTCACCTTTTGCCCTTTCAGCCCACTGAGGCAAAATCTCTGTTGCTTGTCTTTGCGGGGACACGCTCCTCTTCAACGTCTGTAATGACATTCTACCATTAAAATGCAGCAAAATCAAGCATTTTGTCACGTTTGTTTAGCAAAAAGAGCCTCAATGAGGCTCAAGTGAGGAGTCTACGCACGAAGACCAAATGTTCTCCTCCGTCAACGCGCATCTGCCGTTGCTTCCCCATACAAGGGCTGGTGGACTTAATAAGTATGACAAGGAGAAAGTAAAATGTCAAACAAGATTTAATTACAATCTAAGAGAATTGCCAAAGCCGTTTTGCAAATAAAATTCGGGCACTTTGCCGACTATAAGATTTTGATATACGACCATAGAATTCTGAACTTTGATATTTTTTACGCACAGCGGCAACATAACGCTGATGTCTGCAAACAAATCAATATACATACAAAGCAGTGTTTGATTTATGCCGACGCTTTCAAAAGTCGTGCGATAGTTGCATTGAATATTACCGATATTCTCAAGTCTAAGAGTATACTTACCGCCGTAATTGGCAATTACCACGCTTCCCAATATACTGCTATACGGCACCTGCACGTCTTCGCTTTGGCAAAGAATATTTACCTCTCTCTGCGAGATTGCCGCCACGTCGCGCATAAGAGCGTTGATAACCACCATATCTCCGCTTATCAAAGCCACGTTGCCTTCGTTGTCGTATCTTATCTCATAGAAGTTGGACTTATCTTGAAACATCTCGCCTGTCAGCGCTTCGGTCGTGGAACTGTTGAAAATATCCACGACGCGCGTAGTAATCAGCGCGCTTGCGTATTTGTCGACGTACTCAATTAAGTTGGCTCTAAAATATAGAAGACAACTGATTATGATTGCAAGAATTATTATCAACGCTAAGACTGCTTTGAATTTACGACGCGCACACCTATACATACAATATTATATGCGCGTCAAGCCTTGCAATTTACATATCAAGCGAGATATTCAGTATACATAATTCAATTGACTGTCGTCTATCACGCCTTTTTGGAGTGAGATCGGAATATCAACGCAAAGAAAAATCCAAAGAATATTGCCGCAGTAAGACCGCCTGCCATATTTCTAAATCCGTAAGTCACTGCTTCAAAAAGACCTATCTTTGCGCCTTCTTTTGCGCCCTTGACAATAGTGCTTCCAAAGCCGGTGATAGGAATTGTAATTCCTGCGCCTGCAAAATTTTCGATATACTTGAATACCCCGACAAGTTCTAAGAATACTCCCAAAAGCAAAAACATAACCAATATTCTTGCCGAAGTCATCTTAGTTTTGTTGATAAGAATCTGCGCTATCATACAGACCAATCCGCCTATAGCAAACGCTTTGACGTATCCCAAAAACATTTCCATATCAATAAAAATCCTCTCTTTCTATTACTACTGCGTGAGCAATTCCCGGAATACTCTCTCCCTGAAGCGCCGAATCTTTTGACAACATCGCGCCAGTTGGAACAAAGAGTATTTTTTTCAAAGACTTCTCTACCAATCTTTTATATAAATAAGACGCGAATACCAAAGAACAACATCCTGCGCCTGAGCCGCCTTGTCCAGCCTTTTGCTTATCGCAATACATCATACTGCCGCAATCGTTGAGATTGTCCAAGACGTAGCCCTCTTTCTTGCAAAGATAATGCAGCGTTTCTCTACCGAAGCGTCCCAGGTCGCCTGTGATTATCAAATCATAATAATCAGGCGAGCGTCCTGTGTCCTTAAAGTGTGTGATTATGGTATTTGCCGCGGCAGGAGCCATAGCGCCGCCCATATTGTTTGGATCGGTAAGACCAAAGTCAAGCACTCTGCCAATCGTATATCCCTTTACGAGCGGATATTCTCCCGGCTTCTTTGACAACAAAACCGCTCCGCTTCCGGTGACCGTCCACTGAGATTCTGGAGTGGGTTGAGTACCAAGTTCCAAAGGGTATCTATACTGTCTTTCGGCAGTCGCGTAGTGAGAACTCGTACAGCATATTATCTTGTCAAAATCCCCATTCACAAGCGTAGAGCCTAACGACAGCGCTTCGCCAAAAGTCGCGCAAGCATTGTAAAGCCCCATAAATGGAGTGTGAAAATCTCTTGCCGAAAAGGACGTGGGTACGATTTGATTTATCAAATCACCGCCCATTATTGCTCCGCAATCGAGAGGAGATACGTTTACTTTTGCCAGACACTCGCCTATGACAAATCTTTGCATTTCAATTTCTGCCATTTCGTGCGACTTGCATTTCCACTCGTCGTCTTCCATCACGCAGTCAAAATAATCTCTGAAATTACCCTTAGATTCATAAGGTCCCGCCAAAGAATACGCCGACTGAATATAAACTTTGTTGTCAAGCAAATACGTTTGTTTACCGACTTTCATATATCTCTCCTATGTGTTTTAATTAAACAGACCTATTATCCAATAAATCAATCCCGATACCACCGAAGATACCGTACCTGCGACAATGATAGGACCTGCGACGACAAACATCTTTGCCATCATACCCAAGACGATGCCTTCTTTGTTGAATTCCATTGCAGGCGAAACGACTGAATTTGCAAAACCTGTGATAGGCACGATAGAGCCTCCGCCGGCTTTTGCGCCCAACTTATCATACACGCCCACGCCTGTAAAAAACGATCCCAAAAATATCATAGTCATACTGACAAGCGCGGCGACCTTGGATTTTTCCCAATTAGGAAGCGCAAAAGTGAACAAGTCCAAAAAGCCTTGACCTATACAACAAATGACGCCACCCACCAAAAACGCCCAAACCAGCGTAACAATGTGATTACTCTTTTGCGCATTGGCGTGCACGTATTCCATATATTGCTTATCTTCCATTACCTCACCTCTTTGCCGACGCTGTCTCGGCTTATGCCATTTGATTTGAATTTATTATGAATCACGTCGATTTCTTCGGGAGCCTTAAATCTGATTTCCCTGTCTTCGACGTTATCTTTAAATAGCGGACTCTTCATAAAAAAATCACCCCCTTTTAGGATGTTGTCCATAAGGCGGTGATTTATACTTCTCAAGCCAAGGCTTGTTTTAATTGATTGATTACTTTGCTCTCGATTCTGGATATCTGCACTTGCGATACGCCCAGCATTTGTGCAATTTCACTTTGTGTCTTGTCTCTGTAATATCGCAAAATAATGACTTTTTTCTCCCTGTCAGGCAAGGAGTCTATGCAATCTTTGAGCAAGATTTTGTTTATCATATCCTCGCTCGTCTCGCTTGAAGCCAACTTATCCATCACGCATTGGCTGTTGTCGTCCTCATACTTTTCAAATATCGACACGGGATATTTGTTGCTGTCCATAGCAAAGACGACTTCTTGTTCTTCAATACCGAAATGTATTGCAATTTGCTTGACCGTCGGATTGAAGTCATTTGCATAACAATCGTTGATATAGGTCTGAATTTTGCTGCACAGGCTTTTCATTGCCCTTGACACCTTGATTGATCCGTCGTCTCTGATAAACCTTTTGATCTCTCCTGCGATCATAGGCACTGCGTAAGTAGAAAACTTGACGTTGAATGACAAATCAAAGTTGTTGATTGCTTTCACAAGTCCCAAAGCGCCAAGTTGCAAAAGGTCGTCATACTCGACTTGTTTGTTCCTATACCGCCTTGCAATACTCTTTATCAATGGCATATTTTCGCTTATCAACGTGCTTTTTGCGCTTTCGTCTCCTGCTTTTGCCTGATTGAGTAGGTCTATTGTTGTTTGATAATCGAGCATATCATTCCTTCTTAAATTCTTTTTGCATAATCACTTTTGTTCCTTTGTCTTTTTGTGAGATGATATCCACTTTATCCATAAACGTTTTGATAAGCGTAAAGCCCATACCGCTTCGCTCCTGATCGGGCTTGGTCGTATAGAAGGGTTGAATTGCCTTTTCTACGTCCTCTATTCCACAACCTTCGTCCTCTATAATTATTTCAACTTTTCCGTTTTCTATACGTACGGATAGGTCTATGTATTTTCCTTCTTGAGAATTGTACGCGTGCACGATACAGTTGGTTACTGCCTCAGATACGGCAGTCTTGACGTCGTTTATTTCTTCCAAAGTCGGATTGAGTTCAAGACAAAATGCCGACACACAACTCCTTGCAAAACTTTCATTACCTGTCTTGGACAACAATTTTAGTTTAAATTCATTCATATTTAACCTCGCCTATTAACTTATTTTCCTCATTATTGTGTATATTCCCGCCGTGGACAATATAAAATCTACGTGTCCACGCGCATTGCTGATATAAATCGGCACACCAAGTTGCTTGAGATTCTTATACCTGCCAAGCAACATCCCAATACCCGTGCTGTCCATAAAAGAAACTCCCGAAAAATCAAAGACAAACTGCCCGAAATTATTTCCGGCAATAAACTTGTCTATCTTTTCTCTCACTTCTTTTACGCACCCTTCGTCAAGTTCGCCGTCTAATTTAGCCACGGCGCAATTTGCATTATTTGTCAATTCCAATCGCATATTACTTTACCTCCGCATTAGTCATACGAGCATTTTAGCATATACAGCAAATGAAAAAATCAAAGACTTTGTCGGTCTTTGACGTCTTATGTAAATATCTCAATAAAAAATATGCCTTGCTTTAGCAAGGCACGTTTTAATTACTTCTTATATAAATTGTCCATATCCTCTTTATCCAAAGGCTGTGATATTGCCTTCTTCTTTTTGCTGGTATGCACAGCAATTGCTATATGCGCTATAATTCCAATAATTGCCAATGCCAACAGCACTATACCTACAATCAATTCAGTAGTATTGCCGCCTATCATCAGATATACTCCCAAAATCAATCCCACAAAAATGGCAACCGTCACTATTGCGCATATCAACCTAAGAAAAAAGCGTTTTCTTTTGCTTAATTCTTCATTAGGCGCTGTGTACTGAAAAAAAGCAATATATAGATCCAATACCAATTCTATTAAATCAAATACAATCTCCATATAATTTCCCCAATCATAATATTGATAGTTTGATTATATTACTTTTTTTATTTTTTGTCAACCTCAATATTATTTGGAACGTCAAGCAGTTCTCTTAATGCAAATTCGGCTTCATATATCTTCTTAGCAATTATTAAGTAACTATGCGCTCTATATTTCTTAGAATGTCGTATATACCAAATCAAATCCATCTCAACTATACTTATATTTTTTTCAACCTCGTTGCAATGATCCAATATTTGTCTCAATTCTTGCCTTTTTGTGCCCCTAGTTCTTCTGATAACTTTTTCAAATTCTTGTATTTCAATATTCATTGAAGACCTCCCTGTTATTTTATATTACAATTATAGAATAATGAAAATTAAAATACTGTACATCTGCTAAAATAGCAATAATAAATTTATACTGGTCATTTTGACTAACTTAAAGACTATAAAATTATATTTCGATATAATCAAATAGGAAAAAAACAATGAATAACAACATAGAATTTACAAAGTTTAGTAATAGATTAAGAGAATTAAGAAAAGAGGCGTCATTGTCTCAATCTGAACTCGCTAAAAATTTAAATATTCCAACAAGTACTTATGCAAATTGGGAATTAGGACGCACAGAGCCAAGTATAAAAGACATATATAATTTGATTAAATTTTTTGAAATCGACGCCAACGACTTATTTGATATAGACAACTTTTAAAAATTAAAAACGGCAATTCTTGCCGTTTTTATCATATACAACTCAGTATATATTATATTCAATTTTTTAAAGACTCGTGCATTGGATAACGGTACTTATCATCTTCCGTAATTTCTCTCTTTACTTTGCAAGGTACACCCACTGCAATTACGTTGGCTGGAATAGACTTGGTCACTACGCTTCCTGCGCCTATTACGCTATTATCTCCTATTTTTACTCCCGCAAGAATCGTGCTTCCTGCGCCTATCCACACGTTGTTGCCAATCGTAATCGGCTTTGCAATTTCAATACCCGTTTTTCGTTGTTGCGGATCTATGGCGTGCTCTGCCGTTGTAAAACAACAATTTGGCGCGACAAACACGTTGTTGCCAAAACTTACTCGCGCGCCGTCGGTAATTATCATATTGTGATTGGAATAAAAATAATCTCCTACCGATATATTATATCCGTAATCGCACCAAAACGGCGGAGTTATAATAGTCTCTTTTCCCATACTGCCCAATAAATCTTCAAGCATTTTTCTCTGAGTCTGCCTGTCGTTGGGATTTAGTTTGTTGTACTCAAAACATTTATCTTTGCACTTTGCGATTTCTACTTCAAATTGCGTATTATAACAACCTTGAAAGAAACAATTTATCGGCGCTTCTACTCTCTTTTTCACAATTCCCCCAAAATTATAAATCTTTTCCTATTTCGTTTTCTTTTACGTTGGGATTGACGTATCTGTATTTGCTCTTTTTGTTTAGATATACTATTGCCTTTTGAGGGCATCTATGATAGCACCCAAGGCAGGCAATACAATTATCTTTGAAGACTATTTTGCCGTCTTCCAAACAAATATTATTCGACGGACATATCTGTACACACTTTTGGCACTTAACGCAACTGTCGTTTACAGAAAATCTACCGCCAATCAGATGCCAATTGCCTTTGTTTTTGAGATAAGTTTCTTTTTTTGCGTTCTTTACGTTTGACTTTGGTAAAGCGTAGTTTTCTTTCTCTATCTTGTCGAGTATCTTATCAATTCTTTTGCCAGAACTCTTTAAGACACTCTTTGTATAAAACTTAGGCGGAACAAGAAAGAGCGTATAATTCTCCGGCATTTTCAAAGCATAAATACCCTTTATATTCAAATCAAGTTGCTTGGCGTAATCATAGAGCAAAGCGTCTGCTCCGCCGGTCATTCCTCCGTAATTGAGTATTACTATCAACTCTTTATCCTTGTCAAGCCGCGGCAATAAGTCATACACCGGCGTAGGTAGTCCAAAGGAATAAATAGGCGTGACTATAACCAGCCTTTCAAATTCGCTCCCATTGCCTTCATACTTTGGAATATAGACTATGCTTCCGCCAAATCTTTCCTTGACTTTTTTCGCTATCAGCAAACTGTTGCCTGTAGAACTAAAATATAATATGCCTGTCATAATTCACCTAGATATATGTCTGCATTTATTGTAACACACATTTATGATATTTGCAATAGCCGATTATTAAGCGCTTGTTTATAGTTGAAAATAGCAAGTCTTTCGACTTGCTATCCTCTAGATACCTACGCAAACTGCCAGTCGTTTTACAAAACGATTGCAGATTTGTATTTTTTTCTTACTACTGTCCGCGTCACTTTTTTCTACTATCAACATATATTCAGAATCGGCGCGCAAATCGTTGAGACTGGCAAGACATTTGTCCAATTCTTTTTTACACTCGTCGTCGTCCATATTCTCCATTCCAAAGTTGATAAGCGTAGCCTTCATTGCAAGCAAGGCTGCCAAATCGTTTGGTTTCAATTGACGGAATGCATCTTTTACCTGCTTGCTCTTCAACAGACCGTCTATGCCGACACCTGCCAATACTCCGCTATAAATAAATGCAGAACTCAACATCGTCATAGCCGTGACCTTGGCAATTCCTGTTCCGATTAAGCCTGGCGCGCAGTGTCCTATTTGAGCAAGACAACTCGTCAATGCGGCAGAACTCATTGCTTGAATACCCAATGCTACAGGCGTCAAAACAGATATTAACGCCAAAGATACTCCCGACGCTATAAGAAAATATCTGTTACGCTCCCAGAAGTTGCCGTTTGAAAGTTCCTTAAAATTCCTAAAGAAGTTGTCTTTTATGTACTCAATTCTCATTGGATCGCCAAATAGCAAATCCGATACGTCATAGAGCGTGTCGTCTCCAAATATAAATTTTTCGCTCGCCTCTTCTTCCTGAAGACAGAGATTCATTGCAAAGTTAATTTTTTGAAATTCAAATTTGTCGTTTTCAAATACGCTATCTGCCAACGCTCTCAACTTTTCTTCCGTAATAACTTCGTCCAACTCGATGCCGTTGATATGGCACTCGCTCATAAAATTATCTATACTGTCATTGCACTGTTTTTTCTTTTCGCTGAGTTTCTGCGTCTCCATACGTCTATATAGATTGACTGTGTTGTCAATGATAGTACGTTTTACTTTATTCTCATTTTGAGTAGGAATAGGCTTGTTATCAGACATCATTTCTTCGATTCTCCTCAATTCCAATTGGTGGCGGAACAAAGTAATTGACGCAGTCAATTCCCTGTTTTTATCACTCTGCTCCACGAATGCTTTAGAAATATTCTCTTCTTCTACAATATAATCATTCATTTATTCATTTCCTCCAATATAAAATTTCTTATTTTCTCCAAATTAAGTTTGCTGCGGTACGTCCGCAACAATCTAAAGATTTCTTCTAAGTTTTCGTCGTCATCAATACTGACAAATTGGTCTTCGCAAAATTGATAAACTTCTTTTTTGCTTCCGCTGTCAACAATCAAATCAAACAACTGCGCAATCACTTGTGGCATCTCGTCTCTTTTTTCGTTTTCATAAAGAGTAAGCCACTTGTAAATCGTCGGTCGGCTCTTATTTGTCAAGCGCGATAATTCCGTAATAGTAACTGTGTCTGTTATCGTTTTCACATTCATACCTCCTTCATTGTTTTACACTATTTTACACTTTCTGTAAAAACTTGTCAACCAAATTTTGTAAAAAAGTGTAAAATTTTTTAATTGCAACAGTTTTCACCTTTGTGCAACGATACCTAAAACAAAAAACCGACTACGCATAACGTAATCGGCGTGATTAAGTAATTATATTACGGCAAATTATTATTAGTATAAAATCCTGTTACTAAACCGTTTTCTTCTTTTACATCATTTAACTTCAATTTAATTTTACTATTATTTTCAAAAAGTCTAATTCCACTTCCTAAAATAATTGGAACTGTTGTAATTTGGTATTCATCAATCAAGTTTTCTTTCACGCATTGATTTACTAAATTTGCACCGCCGCAAATCCATATATTTTTGCCTGGCTCTTGCTTTAATCTATTTATCAATTCAGTAATGTCAATATTTCTATATTTAATATTAGCGCTATCTTTGATATTTTTATTTGTTAGCACATAACTTGTTAAATCGTCATATACCCATTTATCCGGTGACAATTCAGTTTTTATTTGGTAGTATGTGTTATATCCTAAAATAACTGTATCTATGTCACTAATAAAATTTTCATATCCGTAATCACTTACATAATCTTCATTATTTCCAACAATCCAATTGACGCTCCCTTCATTATCTGCAATAAATCCATCAAGACTTTGAGAAATATATAAAATAGCCTTACGTGCCATACTTAATTTCCTTAAATTGATTTAATTTTAGAAATTATATCACAAACAAATGTAATTTTCAAGCATATAAATATTCAAAAAAATGCACTGTGGCGGGTGCTTGATATAAAAAGCAACCCAAACTTGATACTTAAAAGTAGTCATTTTGGGTTGCTTTTGGTGGGCAGGGATGGATTCGAACCATCGAAGACAGAGTCGGCAGATTTACAGTCTGCTCCCTTTGGCCACTCGGGA
>JAIDUV010000038.1 GCA_029060025.1 Clostridia bacterium
GCCCTTTTATTCGGATGATAAAAACTCAACAGTCCAAAATGATATAATATCAATATTATTATGCCGACGCACGCCAAAAGCGCTAATATAACAACGGCAATTATTATTCCAACCATATACTCTCCTTATATTCCCTCCATATAAAAATATTGTAGTGTGATAAGCCACACTACAACACCTTTGACAAAAATTCTTTGAGCCTTTCATTTTTTGGATTGCTAAAAAGTTCCTCGGGAGTGTTCTCCTCTACGATATTACCGCCGTCCAAGAAAAGCACTCTGTTTGCCACTTCTTTTGCAAAGCCCATTTCGTGAGTGACTATGACCATAGTCATTCCCTCGTCCGCAAGATCCTTGATAAGCGAAAGCACCTCGCCCACCATCTCGGGGTCAAGCGCAGAAGTGGGCTCGTCAAAGAGCATTACTTCCGGCTCCATCACCAGCGCTCTTGCAATTGCGACTCTTTGCTTTTGTCCGCCGGAAAGTTTGGATGGATACTCGTTCTTCTTATCAAGCAGACCTATTCTATCAAGCAACTTCAGCGCCTTATCCGTCGCATCTTCTTTGCTCTTGAGTTTTAATTGCACAGGTGAGAGTATCATATTTTGCAATATCGTCAAGTTGTTGAAAAGATTGAAGTGCTGGAATACCATACCCACGCGCTGTCTTGCCTTGTTGATATTGATGCCGTATCTGTTGTAGTAGGCTTTGACTGCCTTGGCAAATTCTGCGCCCTCGCGCTTTTTTAGTTTGTCTCCCAATTTGATTTGCGTCAAGACTTTGTCTGTCAGTTTATCTAGCGTATCACTGTCAACAAGTTTGACTGCGTCGTCATATTTGATGTTGTCTTTCTCGTCCTTGCCGAGCATAGACTTGATTTCTTCGACAATACTCTTTTTGTAGGTATTGGACTTGACAAGAATACTCCTGTGAAGATATGGGTCTACCGGTGTCATTATGCTTGCGTCAAGCCACACTTCTCCGTAAGTGGGCTCTTCAAGCAAGTTCATACATCTGAGCAACGTGCTTTTTCCGCTGCCAGACGGACCTATGATCGCCACCTTTTCGCCTTTCTTGATTGCGCAGGATATGCCACTCAGCACCTTGAGTTGTCCAAAGTACTTATAGACATTCTGCACGTCAATCACCACGCCAATTCCGGTATTCACTATATCGTCGGAGACGTAAACAAGATTTTTGTTATCTTCTGTCACTTGCTCTCATCCTCCTCTCAATCAATTTAATTATAAGCGTAATGATATATACTATCACCAAATAGCACAACGCCAGCACTATGTAAGGCATAAAGTAATCGTAATTTGCTGCTCCGATATTTTGGAATGCCTTCGTCATATCTATTACAGTAATGAATGACGCGACAGACGTCTCTTTGACAAGAGAGATAAATTCATTACCAAGCGTAGGCAAGATATTTTTGACGGCTTGCGGTATGATTATTTTCAACATTGTTCTACCATAACCCATTCCCAGCGCTCTGCCCGCTTCCATCTGTCCTTTGTCGACCGACAAAATGCCGCTTCGCATTATCTCGCAGACGTACGCCCCGCTGTTCATACCAAACGCCATAACCGCAACAATCACTGGCGGAATACTGCCAAGTCCTATGAGCGGAAAAATTACGTAATACATAACGAGAAGTTGAACTACCATAGGCGTACCTCTGAATAGTCCAACGTAAATATCCGTCAGTTTGGAAAATACTTTTGCGCTTTTACGCTTTTGCGGAATTACCTTTGTGACGGCAAGAATAGTACCTAATACAATGCCTATGACAAGTCCCAAGACGGCAATAATGAGGGTGTTTTTAAAACCGTCTAACACCCTCGTATAGCCATTGTTGGTGACCATTTGATTATAAAATGCGTTCCAAGATTTACTTAAATCCATTTATTTATTTCTTAAAGCGCGGCAAGTATTGCCTCTACATCTTCTTTGGTCTTGCAATTGTCAAAAGTCGTGTCGCTCTTTAAGCAAATGACTACTTGCGTTGCGTCATAGTAAGATTCGGAGAAAGTCACGCTCTTTGCGCGCTCTTCGCTCCAAGTCAATGCGGCTGCGCCGACGTCAGACTGTCCGTTGCCTACGTTGAGCACGATAGAGTCAAAGTCCATACTGTTGATGACAAGATCAAAGCCGTACTCTTTGCAGAACATATCCATTACTTCGAGGTCATATCCCTCGTATCCGTCTCCGCTGACGTTTTCAAACGGCGGGAAGTCAGGGCTCGTTGCTACCGTCAAAGGATTGGTGGGATTGGTCGCCGAATATATGACTTTCTTCTCATTAGTACCCTGTACGTAAGCGTTTTGCAATACTTGCAATTCAGCCTTGTGGTCGCTCATAAATTTGTTGAGTTTTTCCTTGATACCTTTGGTGTCATTGGGGTTGATAGCAAAGCAGTACTCTTCTTCTGTCAAACCAATGTCGATGACTTTGACTTGGTCTGCAAATTGAGCGGCGATTGCCTTTGCAGGTGCAATGTCAGTGATAACGTAACTGATTCTGCCTGCTATCATATCCTGAACCGCCAAAGTAGCGTTGGGGTATTGCGCAGGATTGAGATTTTCAAAATCTTCCGTATAGAACTGTCCCGTCGTGCCGGATTGAAAACCTACTTTTATTTTGCTACTGCAACCTGCAAATGCCATACAGGTTACGCCCACGATTGCGATTACCAAAAGAGTTATCAAAACTTTCTTTTTCATAATGTGTTACCTCTTATAAATTTATCGTATTATCATTCTAACACCGTTTTTTAGAGTATGCAAGCATTTTTATTCATAAATTTTTAATTTTTTTGCATATTTAACGGTTTATATCAATATTTTATGCATAAATTTTCATTTTAGTGCATATTTATGCAAATTATTCATTTTGAAGCGTGATTTTGAATATTTATTCGCAAAAAATGGATATTATGCAAAACGTTTTTCGCCTTTAATAAAATAATTGTGAATAATGAATAGAGAATAGTATCGGACATTTTATCCTTTTAATAAGTACCGAACATTTACACGGTTGAGATTTCTCCATTCCGCTTCGCTTCAGTCGAAATGACATAAATATAATTTGCTCCACTCTCGTTTGGCGAGAAGGGAGCGGCGTTAGTTTTTCACAAGTAAGAATGTTTTCTATACAATGAAAACGAATGCAGGCGTACTTGATGTACGTCAAGTGAGTTTGAAGATGTAGGGGAAGCATTATTGCCGTGTAAAATTACGACGCCTCACTTCTCGCCAAACATCATCACATAATCGTGAACGCTGTAGCCGTCGCCCACGGCTCTTTGATATTCCTCAACCACTTCAAAACCAAAGCGCTTATATACCGCCACCGTGTTGAGATTGTCGGCATTGACGTTGAGTTTGATTTTGTTAAGTCCGCGCGACTTGGCGCAATCCTTTACAAAAGCCATCATTTGGCTTGCATAACCCTTTCCTCTGTGGTCAATATCAAGATAAAACTTGCTTAGATACAAATAATCTTCTTTGGCATCTACTGCTACAAAGCCAATACTCTCTCCGTCAAGGTCAACAAAATAATACTCCGCGCCGTCGTTGATTTCTTGCGTAATTCCGCGTACCGACTGGTATTTTTCAAGCATATAATCGTTGGTAGCGCTCCCTACTATAGGGTCATAATGCTTTTTCATTATGTCCGTTGCAAGCCGAGACATCTTCTCTATATCTTGATTTGTATTTACTTTATTTAATATTATCATTATTTATATCAGCCTTTTATGGACAACTCCTCGCCCTCAATGTCTATATCGTTTTTGAGAAGCGCCAACGCTTCGTCAAATCTTCTGACCATTGCGTCGCCCAACTTGGAAAAGCCAAGCAACTTGGCAAGCATACGGTAAAGTCCCATTCTGTCAACGGTGATATTCTTGCATATAATTTTATACATACCTCTTGCGATTTCTTCGAGCGCAATATACTTTATTTCGCGAGCAAATCCGTCGCTTGGTACGCGAAGACTTATGGACTTGTTTTTGAGATACATAAAACCGTCTTTGCGTAAGATACCCTCGCTTTGACATCTTGAAGTAAGCCTGTTAAACTTCTCCCATACCGCATCGGTGAGTTTCTCTCTGTCAAAGTCTCTTATTGTCCTCTTCAAGAAAAATTCTTCAGACAGCGGCGCTTCCTTTTCAAGCACAAGCCTTAAGTATTTGAGATAATCACCCCTGCCAACCTTTCTGGCGTATTCTAAGTTCGCCGTCTCATATTGGTCAAATTTGAAATCTACGCTTATGCGCTGCTCCTCAAATTCGTCGAAGTTATCCAAATATTGCGGAGCATCGTTGACCGGCTCCTTTTGAGCGTCCTCGAGCGCCTTGAGAAGTCTGTCCTTTTCGTCCTTGGGATTTTGTATCCAATCAATTGCCCATACTCTGTGATAATGCCACCCCATACGTTGCAATACGCTTGGTCGAAGTCTGTCTCTGTCTCTCGTATTCTTTGCCGTCTTGTACGATCTGCCGTCGCACTCTACAGCCAATATATAATCCTCGCCGCCCGGCATCTTGACGCCCATATCTACGCTACCTGCCGACGCGCCTATCTTGACGTCGACTTCGTATCCCTTATTGCGCAAAAATTCGGCAACTTGCATCTCAAAGTCAAAAGCGTCCTCGAATTGTTCTTGGATTGTCGCGGCGCCTGTCGATTCCACCTGTCCGCTCTGCGCAAACTCAAGGTAATCTCTCAACATTCTCGCGCCTATTGAGCCGGTATTCTTGAGATTGATATCATAGCCGTGAATGGACGCCACAAGTTGGACGTTGAGTTTTGCTCTCGTAAAGGCTACGTTGAGACGGCGCTCTCCGCCACTCTTGTTGATAGGTCCAAAGTTTTGCGACAACTTTCCGTCCGCGTCTCTTGCGTACGCGACGCTGAAGATTATGGTATCTCTCTCGTCACCCTGCACCGTCTCCAAATTCTTGACGAAGAACGGCTCGGCTTTGTCTGCCGCAAAATACTCTTCATAAGAAGAATCTTGCAAGCGTCTCTTTGCCAAAAGTCTCTCTATCAAATCTTGCTGGGATATGCTGAAAGCAACGACGCCGAGACTTCTCTCAGGATATTTTTTGATATTGTCAAAGACAAGGTCGACTATATATTCCGCCTCCGCTCTGTTGGTGCGGGTCTTGTGGTCGAAGATACCGCCTTCGACGTACTTGAAGTCTACGCCTATGCCATCTCTGTCTATTTTTGACGATGGGAAGGTCACCAAATCGCCTTCGTAGAAATTCTTGTTGGAAAACTCTATAAGACTCTCGTATCTGCTACGGTAGTGCCATTTGAGCCTCAACTGCGGAAGCACGGTCGTACATAGATCCAACACCGATTCAAAGTCCTTTACGTCCTCGTCGTCTTCATAATCCTCCACGTCTACCACAGCATTGAAGAAATTGCTCGGCGGCATCTGCTTGCTGTCACCCACGACGATAAGTTGTTTGCCCCTGTATATCGCGCCGATGGCGTCTTGCGGGAATATCTGCGACGCTTCGTCGAATACGACTACGTCAAACTTGACGTCCGGCGTCAGGAAAGTGCTGACGCTGAGCGGTGACATCAAGAAGCAAGGCTTGAGATTTTGCGCAAGTTCTCTTATCTGCGACAGCAAAGTTCTGATTGGCTTTTGTCTGCGTTTTTTACCGCCCTCATTCAAGAGATTGGCAACTGCGCTTCCCGGCGCAACCAAACTCAAATCGGGACGCAAAGCCGACAGCGCCGCCCTTACTTTTGCCTTGCTTATCTCAAATCCGCGTACGTCTTTTTCGCAAAAGATATTGACGGTCTTGTCGTGAGATACTCTCGGCAAGGCTTTGAGGAACGCTTCTCTTTGAATAATCAAATCTATCCATTGACTGTAGAAGACCTTTTTGAATACCACACTGAAGTCTTGAGGCAAAATCTCTTCTTTGACAGCGACATCGACAAACGCCGTCAAGTCATTTGCCTGCATTGCCTTGAGTACGCTTATAAATCTAGTCCAACTGTCAAGCATATCGAAGTTGGAAAGACAGCCGTTGAGTTTGTTATCCGCATCTTCGTACCCAGCGGAATAAATATCAAATACTTGCTTGTCAAAATATGCGATTGCTTCTTCGCTCTCAACACTTGCAATCAACGCGTCTATATCTTTTGCAAGTCCGCTCAACTCCTCTATGTCATAGATAAATTCGCTGTCGCAAGATTGATTAAGATTGCCAAAATCGTTTATCCGCGCAAGCAAATCCTTGAGCGTGGCAAGTTCTTTGTCAAGCCTATCCCAGTCGGTATTCACGCCGTCGTATTGAGAAGACAGTCTTTGTTTTACTCCCTCTTCCGACTTTGCAAAATCAGCAGATTTGGCGTTGTAATCAAGCAGAAGTTGAATCAATGCCAACGCGTCTTTATAACTTGCTTTGCCGCTTTTGTTACACCTTTTGATTTCGCTCAAAAGCGTCTTGTAATCTTTTGAGAAAAGTCTTGAGAATACACCGCTGTTTTTCTTTAGTACGCCGTCTGCCTGAGTAGCGTCAAGTTTGAATATATCTTCATTATAATTGACTTTTATTGCTTGCTCGACAGTATTTATATCATTGGCTATTGGACGCAATTTGATTACTTTTTCGGCAATTACTCTAAATACCTTTTTATCAAGCAACGCGCCCGATACGTATTGCGAACCTCCTAGCAACGCAAATAACTTCGCGTACGCGCCAAGTCTCTCAATATTATTTGCGCTGTTTATGCCGTATTCGTCGCATAGTTTGTTTGCAAGTACGCTAGCGTCTTTTACCTTTTTGACAAGACTTTCCAAAGACGATTTAGTCTTGAATTTTTGCTGATAAGACGCGTCTTCGTTGACATAACCGTACCACGGATTGGTCTTGTAATCATAACCTATAGATTGAGTATACTCGGCATAGTTTTCTATAAGGTCTACGGCGGTTTTTACATACTCTTCGCCCTTATTCTCTATGCCGTCGACAAAGAAATCAAGTCTTGCAGAACTCTGACAGGCGCAGACCTCTTCGACAAGTCCGTACAGCGTCTTGCCTATCACGTCGTTGGGACGGTGCAAGACGTCGACGTAATTGTCAAGTATGATATGCGACTTGTTGAGTCTGTCCTCCTCTTCAAAAGCCTTTGAAGATACTCCGCTCTTATTGAGACGCATAGTGCGGCACAACTCCTGTATAAAGTCGCGCTTATTTGCCTTGTGCGAATGTAACTGCAAACAAAAATCTTCAAGCCCCGCTTGCTTGAGTTTGTTGTATACCACGTCGAGCGCGGCAAGTTTTTCTGATACGAAAAGCACCTTTTTGCCGTCACCCATACACTCGGCAATGATGTTGGTGATAGTCTGGCTCTTACCTGTGCCCGGCGGTCCTTGCAGAACAAAACTCTCGCCGGCTTTTGCCATCTCTATCGCCTTGATTTGAGACGAGTCTGCGTCAACGACGTTGAACTGCGCCTCTTGAAGTTTTTGCCCAAACGAAGCAGTATGTCCGCCGCCTAAAATGGAGCGCACATTGGGATTTTGCAGGACTATATCTGCATTGTCCTTGAGGTCCATATACATATTGATTTTAAGGAAAGAAAATAGACCTATCTTGCAAACCTTCGACACTTGCCAGTTTAGTTTAACAACAAGTTCTTGAATTTTTTGAAGATACGCGTCAATACCTTCATCGTCATACTCTGGCAAATCTATCTTGTAATCACTTTGCAATTTGTAGGCAAATGTAGGATTTAAAATTATGTCGTCACCTGCCACTTTGATGCGGTAAGGGTCTACGCTTGAAGACTTGGAAAGACTTATGGGCGCAAGCAATACCGGTGCGTCGTATAGCGCGTCGGGATCGTTGTCCTCGTGCCAAGTAATAAAGCCAAACGCCATATATGCGATATTGACACCTGTCTCTTCAATTGCAATCTTAGCCCTCTTCTCAACTCCGCGCAAAGCCTTGATGGGAGTGATATCCTTGTTGTAGACAAGTATTTGATTTGCCTTCTTTATCTTCTTGGTATAACTGTCTATATACTTCAACTTGTCTTTTAGTTTTTCTTTGAGTTTCGCCTCGCTTATTCTGTCCTCAAACTCGTCGACATCTATCTGCGGATCAAAAACTTCAAATACGACGTTGCCGTCTGCTTTGTGAAAAAGCGTATCAAAATCAGGATATACGACTTCAAGAGTATTGCTCTTGTTGTCCCTAAAATTTATAAGATTATTTCGCTTGCCAGTGTCAAGCAACAATTCATTTAATTTTGCTAGTTTTTCTTTCATAATTCATCCTTGATATATCTTAAAACTGTCATATATAATTTTAACACCCGCATAATACGTTGTCAAGTTTCTTATTTGCTTGTTACAACTAAACGAGCGCATCTTAATTTAAGATACGCTCGTTTGTATAATCGATTTGCATTTCTCGACTACGCTCGAAATTACATTGACGAATTACTCTTGAGAAAAGTCGTCTTTTCCCACTCCGCAAAGCGGGCAAGAAAAATCGTCTTCAATGTCTTCCCACTTGGTGCCGGGAGCAATGCCAAGTTCTTCGCTGCCTAATTCCTCGTCATATTCCCATCCGCAAACGCTGCAAACGTATTTCATATCGCTACCTCCTGTTGGTTTATAATATAATTCTATCCAAATTTTTACAATTTGTAAATACAATTTTCAATTTTATTTTGACTAAACTTATATTCGTATTGTAAAATTGATGTATGGACACCTTGAGACTTGACGATTTGCAATGCAATGGACTGAAAATTCTGCAATATACCGACGGATATTGCTTTACTTCCGACGCCGTGCTTCTTGCAAATACCGTGAGATGTAACCGCGGTGATACTATCGTGGACTTTGGTTGCGGCAACGGCGTTATTTCTTTGTTGCTTACCGCAAAGACGCCTTGCGAAAAAGTGATAGGCATAGAATTACAGCGAGACGTGGCAAGCCTTGCCGTCAAAAACGTAGAACTCAACAACTTGCAAGATAAAATAACCATACTCAACGACGATATTGCCAACGCTCCCGACGCGCTTGGCAAAGAAAGCGTGCAAGTCGTCGTCTGTAATCCGCCCTACTTCTCCGCTGACAGCGGAGAAAAAAGAGAAAGCCCACAAATTGCGCTCTCTAGACACGAAAGCGTATGCAACCTCGAGGGCATAATCCAAAGCGCTTCAAAGATACTCAAATTCGGCGGAGCATTTTATATTATCCACAAGACGAGCCGTATGGCAGAAGTCATAACGTATTGCTCGCAAAACAAACTCATACCCAAGACTTTGACTTTGATATATCCCAAAATATCCAAAAAAGCCGATACATTTGTGCTTACTTGCAAAAAGCAAGGCAAGCACTCCCTCAACGTGGAAAAACTCGTCGTATACGACGAAGACGGCAATATGACGCAAGACGCCAAAGCAATGTATAATAAGTTGTACGATTGAGAAAGTTGTACGATTGAGATTTCTCGACTTCGCTCGAAATGACATTATATCTTTTCACATCGACCGCCTAAATGCCAGAAAAAAGCCACCCCCATTCTGCGAGTTGGAAGTGGCATAAGGTTTTATATTTTTCTCTTAACTTTCGTTGAACAAGATAAGAGATAGGTAAAAAATAAAATAACGGATTTTTTGTCAAGATAGCAATCGGCTCGCGCCGTCGTACTTGCCGTACGTCAATGCGAGCCGATTGCTGTATTGGCGGAAAAGACGCATTTTAGATTTACCTAGCCTCTTTTCTTGCGCAACGCTACTTACATATTGCTGCTGTCGTCGTCTTTGAGACCCAACATATAATCGGTTGTCTTTCCAAACAAGTTGCTGAGATCTATCAATGCTTGATAACTTGGTTCCTTTACGCCTCTCTCCCAATTACTGATAGAAACTTGAGATACCTGCATATACTTAGCCAAGTATTCTTGGTTGTAACCGTTGATAAGTCTTTGCTCCTTCAATCTCTCTGCGAATTTCATTATACATACCTCCTAAAATTTAAATATTAGATCAACTTTCGCCAATCTACACCTTTCTTGTCAAAATTGACAAGTCCGTCGACAAGCATATCAATGTCAATATCATTCCACGCTCCAACTTGACTTGCCCGCTGTTTTAATCTTGCTTTGACCTCGTTGATGACATCCATCATCTCGAGTTTGAAACAAGACAACAACTTGTATATAAATGGATAACAATCGTAATACTGTCCGGCGCTGTTCATCAACGCAAAGGCAATTGCGCTTGCAACGTCCTCGTACGGCATACCTTCATCCACTTTTGAGAAATCGACTCCTACGACTCTTCCGTCTTTGACGACGTAATTGCTAAAGTCGATATCTTTCATAACTTTGTCTGTAAATGAATATATGATTTGCAAAAAAATCGATAATCTTGTTGCCAAAAGTTCCATTGATTCAACGTCGTCAGTCATTGTTGCCTGTCTGAATTCGTCAAAAAAGTTTTCGCCCTCAATACATTCATATAACACCAAATTTTCTTGATGCTCTATTACCCCAGGCGCATAACCAGTCAAGGCTACTCGTTTGGCAATTTGCATTTCTTTCTCTGCGTCCTCGGCGCTTGCATATTCTTTGAGTATATATACTGAATTTTGACTTTCTACCTTATATACTTTTTTAAGTTTTGAGGACAACTCGGAAATTATTTTATAACTTCTCATATATTTCGGGTATATTATACCCTATACATTTACTCATAGTCAACACATATTCAATAATTTTAGGAAAATCTGTCGCAATGAGCGCACATTTTTCATAATCTTTACTCACTTTTGACACATTTATTTACGTTTATTCCAATCATTACGGTTTGATTTTGGCAATTATTCCACACAGAATGAGGTATTCTGCCGTCCACCAAAAAACTTTCTCCCTTTTTGATTACAACAACTTCTTTATCAAGTAATATCTTTGCCTCACCCTCTACCACTGCAAATAAATGATCGTGGGCGTGCGTATGTAATTCTATTGGTCCGCCTCCGCCCGGCTGTATATAGGCAAGCGAGCCGTCAATAATCTTTTCGTTTTCTCCAAACAACTTAAGCGCTTCAAATCCAATATGGTTTGGCGGTGTAAACATCTTCATATACTCTCCTCTAAAAACGGCGGTTGTTGCCAACCGCCGTTAGATTATTATTTATTGATATTAGGCAAAGTGTCAAAGCCTTTTTGCAAGTCTTCGTCGGTAGGAATGTAATCCGTCATATTGCCTGCAAGATACTCCGAATAAGCCTTCATATCAAAGTAGCCAGTGCCAGTCAAGCCAAAGAGTATCGTCTTTGCTTCTCCGCTTTCTTTGCACTTCAAAGCCTCGTCGATTGCGCCTTTGATTGCGTGCGCAGATTCGGGAGCCGGTAAAATAGTCTCGCACTTTGCAAATTGTATTGCCGCCTCAAATACTTTGGTCTGCTCATACGATACCGCTTCCATATAACCGTCGTGATAGAGTTTTGAAAGTATCGGAGACATACCGTGATATCTCAATCCGCCTGCGTGATTAGCCGACGGTATAAAGCCGCTGCCGAGGGTATACATCTTTGCAAGAGGCGTAATTTTGCCTGTATCGCAGTAGTCGTAAGCATACTTACCTCTAGTAAACGACGGACAGGAAGCCGGCTCTACTGCGACAAATCTCGTATTCTTCTTGCCGAGAAGTTTGTCTTGCATAAAGGACGCGATAAGTCCGCCAAGGTTTGATCCGCCGCCTGCGCAGCCTACTACTACGTCGGGATATTCGCCGAGTATTTCCATTGCTTTCTTGCTCTCAAGACCTATGATGGATTGATGCAAAAGCACTTGGTTAAGCACGCTACCCAACACGTATCTGCATCCCGGTGTGCTTACTGCCTTTTCCACAGCCTCTGATATTGCGCATCCAAGCGAGCCAGACGTATTGGGATTATCTGCCAAAATCTTCTTACCTACTTGCGTAGTCATAGAAGGCGAAGGAATTACGTTGCCGTCAAATACCTGCATTACCGCCTTGCGGAAAGGCTTTTGCTCATAAGACACCTTTACCATAAAAATATCCAGAGGAAGTCCGAAGTATGAGCACGCTTCCGACAATGCCGTACCCCATTGACCTGCGCCAGTCTCCGTGGTGAGCGAAGTCAAGCCTTGCTCTTTTGCATAATACGCTTGAGCAATTGCCGAATTGAGTTTGTGACTGCCGGACGTATTGTTACCTTCAAACTTATAATATATCTTTGCGGGAGTGCCAAGAGCCTTTTCAAGATTATACGCTCTGCAAAGAGGCGACGGTCTGAATATCTTGTACATATCCAAAATTTCTTCGGGAATGTCAATATATCTCGTCTCGCTGTCCATCTCTTGGTGAGCAAGTTTTTCGCAAAATATGGGATACAGATCTTTTTCTTCGACAGGCTCGGCAGTAGCGGGATTGAGCAACGGATCAGGCTGTTCTTTCATATCTGCTCTGAGATTATACCATTGCGTAGGCATCTGATCCTCTGTCAAATAAAATCTGTGCGGTATTTTTGTCATTTTTGTGTCCTCCTGTATGCTTTATACAAAAATAAAAGCCCTGTCCCTGATAATTGGGACAAGACTGTCGTGTCTTGTTTTTATGCCACCCTAATGCGCCATCACGCATCTTCCCACTAACGAGGGGATTCCGTCAGACATTACTCTGCCCTCAAAAGTCCATTCGCTATCCGACAACTCATTGCATCTCACCGCCTGCAACTCTCTGTAAAGTTCTCTTTTGATAGGTACTCTTCTTTCTCAACGGTTTGTGTAAACTCTATTAAGTTATTTACATATTACGCTAATAAAAATTGTTTGTCAACGGTTTTTCAAAAATTTTTTTTGATATTTTTTATTCAAGTATTTTATACAGAGTTGAACGAAATCAATGTCCAAAGCATTATTGACTTGATACATAGGTTGATAGAAGCGAGCAATACGAGGAAAACGAGCATTTAATGATAGGAGCGTACTTGCCGTACGTGACTTAGGCAAAGCGGAGTTTGCCGAAATATTGCGACGCTTATATCCGCCTAAGAAGTCACGGCACAACCGACAACTTCATATAGTGTAGTGTCAATCTTTAGGAGGTAAAAATGAAAAAAACTATTTGCATTATACTTACCTTGGCGCTCATAGTAGTGATGTGCCTTGGATGTATGGCAGGTTGCAATCAAGACGATGGCAACACTATCAAACTTATCGAAGTAACTCATTCCGTATTCTACGCTCCGCTCTACGTGGCAATAGACGGCGGATATTTCAAAGAGGAAGGGCTTGAAATCAAACTTTCCAACGGCGGCGGCGCAGACAAATGTATGACTTCTATTATCGCAGGACAGTCGGATATTGGTCTTATGGGCCCCGAGGCGGCTATATATATTGCCAACGAAGGCAGAGCCGACTACCCTGTTATATTTGCCCAACTCACCAAAAAAGACGGCTCATTCCTTATGGCAAGACAACCCGACGAGAATTTCTCTTGGACGGATATTGCCGGCAAGAACGTCATCGGCGGTAGAAAAGGCGGCGTACCGGCTATGGCGCTTGAATACGCAATCAAGAAGGCAGGACTTGTAGACGGCAAGGACTATACTCTCAATTTTGACGTACAGTTCGACTTAATCGGACCTGCTTTTGAAGGCGGCACAGGCGATTACTGCACAATGTTTGAGCCGTCGGCGTCGGCAATGCAAGACGCAGGCAAAGGATATATCGTTGCTTCAGTAGGAGAACAAGCCGGCGATATGCCGTTTACGGCATTTATGGCTACAAAGAGTTATATGCAAAAGCACTCTGACAAAGTCGAAAAGTTTACGAGAGCAATAATAAAAGCAATGGACTTCGTCAATACGCATTCTGCGGAAGAAGTCGCAAAAGTACTTGCGCCGTCATTTGTAGGCACGAGTCAAGAATCACTTGCTACGGCAATTCAAGCATATAAAGATATCGACGCGTATTCAACTACGCCGATAATGAAGGAAGAAGATTTCAACTTGTTGCAAGACGTGATAATCGAGGCAGGAGTAATGACCAAAAAGGCAGACTTTGCAAAACTCTTCGACGGTAGCGTTGCGCAAAAAATACTCAACAAATAGAGGTAAAGATGAACGCGATCTTACAAATGCAAAACGTCTGCTTGACGTACCATACCCCAAAAAACGAAACGCTTGCGGTCAAAGACTTGTCTTTTGAGTGCTATGACGGCGAACTTCTGGGTATCGTAGGCCCAAGCGGATGCGGAAAAACCACTATCCTGTCGCTTATGTCGGGCATACTCACTCCTACTCGGGGTGAGGTGCTGATAGGCGGGCAAAAAGCCAATTCCCGCTCGGGAATGACTGGATATATGTTGCAAAAAGACGAACTTATGCCCTGGAGAACTATTTTGAGCAACGTAACTCTGGGGCTGGAAATCAAAAAGCAGAAGACGCCTGAAAAGATGGAATATGCAAAAGAGTTGCTACAAAAATACAATCTATACGATTTCAAAGACTTCTACCCCAACCAACTGTCGGGAGGTATGAAGCAAAGAGTTGCTTTGATACGCACGCTGGTACTCGAGCCCAAGTTGATGTTGCTAGACGAGCCTTTTTCGGCGCTTGACTTTCAGACAAGACTCAACGTCGTCGAAGACGTATACTCAATACTTAAAAGCGAAAATAAGAGCGCAGTCTTCGTCACTCACGACATCAACGAAGCAATATCGTTGTGCGATCGGGTGATCGTACTCACTCAAAGACCCAGTCGAATAAAAGAGATTATTGACATCTCGCCGCTCAACGAACTCTCACCTTTAAAACGGCGTGAGAGTGCAAGTTTCAGCAGTTATTTCGACAAGATATGGAGCAACTTGCAAATTACAACGGAGAAAAGTAATGAAACACATATCACGCAAAAATAGTCCGCCCATTGAATATACGCCCGAGCATATCTCGTACGTAAAAAACCTGCGTAAAAAAAATGCAATAATTACGCTGTCAAGGGTGGGACTTCTCTTGATTTTTCTATTGCTGTGGGAACTGCTTGCAAAGTTCAACGTAATAGATAGTTTTATTTCGTCAAGTCCGTCGAGAATGTGGGACTGCTTTGTCGATCTCGTCAAAAACGGCGAACTTGGCGAACACATTGGGATAACGCTGCTCGAGACCGTCATAAGTTTTTTCCTTGCGACGACTTTGGGTACGCTAATTGCCATCGTTCTTTGGTGGTTTGAGAGCGTGAGAAGGGTCTTAGAGCCTTACGTAGTCGTTCTCAACGCATTACCTAAAATCGCGCTTGGACCTATCATAATCATTTGGATGGGCACCGATATGTCGTCGATAATCACGATGGCGTTGGCAATATCCCTCTTTGTGACGATACTCAACACCTTGAGCGGCTTCTTAAGCGTGGAAAAAAGCAAACTTATGCTTATGCAGACGCTTGGAGCAAGCAAGTGGCAGACTTTGACAAAATTGGTGCTTCCGTCAAATATACCCAACATAATCGACGCCCTCAAAATCAACGTGGGTATGTGCTGGGTAGGCACAATTATGGGAGAATACCTCGTCTCGCACGCGGGACTTGGCTATCTCATTATCTACGGCGGACAGATATTCAAACTCGACTTAGTTATGACGAGTACGGTTATTCTCTGCTTTCTCGCAGGCGGTATGTATTATATCGTGGCTCTGCTTCAGAAAATCGTCAGCAAAAAACTTAATATCGAAAAATAATATACCGTATATAAATATATTAAGTCCCGAGCAATCGGGACTTTTTGTATATACTCTCAAACTCTCATATTCTATCAAACATTTTTGGATTTCACTTTCTTTCGCTTAATATGCATCATTGAATTATTGGAATCTTCTCTAACCGAAACGCTTTGCGCGCAATCGCAACGGCCTGACGATTTATATATAATAATTCTTGTTGCAATAGGTAAAACAAGCATAAAACAAGTATAGACAATTCCCACGTACCCAATGATTGGATAACAAAAATTCACTATCGTCGAGAAGTCGAATTTAAGAGATATCAGAGCAAAGATTATCAAAAATGCTACGCTGAAAATGCGAGGAATTTTTATTGAAAAGTTTTCTTGACAAATAAGTTTTGCGCAGCCTATGAGCGTAGAGAAGATTGCAAGATAGATTATCAGTCCGCTCAAAGAAGACATTCCGCGCGCCTTAGCAAATTCCCATATAGGCATTGACGCATCTGCATATCTAATAGAAACCGTATATACCATTGCAATGCAAATGGCAAATATTATACCGCTGACTGCGCTTATAAATATTGTTTGTTTTGCCGAAAAACTCTCCTCTTGCTCGGCTATGATATATCCGCCCATCATTATGTTCATACCGCAATAGCCAAGCACGCTCTTGGCGTCAAACTGCGTATCGACTACTCTCTCGCCTTGACAAAACAAGACTATCAAAAGCAAGACTATAATTGGCACGATTACGGTATTGAGTTTTCGTGTAACACTCATTTCGCAAATACCCAAAAACGAGACTAATATCCCTGTCCAAAGACCTACGTTGGCAATGCCGTAAGTCTTTTCTATTATCTCCTCGCAACCGCTGACCATACATACAAAACTTGCCAAAGTGCATACCCAAAGAGCAACTTTTACAATGACGCACAACACTCTCAAAAAGCCGTTGCGGCTTGACCTAAGCCTTGCAAAACTCTTTGCCGACCATAAAAACAGTCCGCATAATACCCCCATTGCAACGCCTGCTACGATACCGCTTAAGATTCCATTGCCTCCAAAGTACAGCATTATTTCCCGCCCCGTAGCAAATCCCGCTCCGATTATCGAGCCTATATAGATAAAGCATATCTGAAGACACTTGAACACTTTCATACTATATGAGTATTTAAGCATTGACATACTTATGCCATTGAATTTTATATGGATAGAGATTTCTCCATTTCACTTCGTTTCGGTCGAAATGACGTTATAACCGCTACGCTCAATATGACGCGTTAATGCACAACTCTCGCTTTAAACGTGTCACCCTGAGCGGAGCGTCAGCGCAGTCGAATGGGTCTCTAATAGATAAATGGAACGCTTTTGCGTTCCATTTATCTTTATTTCTTGCTTCTCATAGCCCTTTGCTCTCTAAGCAAATCTTGATAGCGCTCTATCTGATCGTCTCTCAAGTCCACCATCTTCTTTGCCGTCTCAAAGGCTTGCTTGTCACTTACTATTACTTCTGTCTCTTTGACTTTCACCTTCGTGCCGTCTCCTGTTGCGTCTCTTCTGATATCTTTCATATACTCGTCTTCCATCTTCAGTAACGCTACTGTTGTGTCTTTCTTTATAGTCAACTTCAACAACGGATTTGTACTTGTCAGTCCGTATACTACAAAGTACGTCGACTTCTTCTCTTTGCACTTATACTTTGTGAGTGCATAGTCTCTTAAGCCGTCAAAGTATTTCTTTTGCTCTTTGCTGAGCAATGCATACGCTTCGTCAAGTGTAAGTCTAGGAGCCTTCTCTACTTTTGGCTTTGCAGGAGCGGTTACTTTAACCTCTTTCTCCACTACCTTCTCTACCACCTTTTCTACAGGTACTTCAACTATTTTCTCGACCTCGACAGGAACTTCTACCTTGACTTCCTTCTCGACAATCTTCTCTACCTCTACCGGCACTTCGACTTTTACTTCTTTCTCTACAATTTTTTCAACTTCGACAGGTACTTCGACGACTTTCTCCACTATCTTTTCGACAGGTACTTCTTTCTCGATTACCTTTTCAACAACTTGAGGCTCGACAGATGATTGATTGGCAAGTTTTTCCATAATAATTCTCTGCCCCTCAATCAATGCCTTTATTGCTTCATCGTTTGCATTGCTTGCTACGACTTCTTTCTCAACGATTCTTTCGGCAGGTTGTTCGGTGAGTTTTTGCATTATAGCCTTTTGTCCCTCGATAAGAGTCTTGATTGCTTCGTCGTTCGTAGACGCTTGTTGCGGCAAAAGTTGTTGAACGCCCGGCAGTAGCGCTGTGACTGTGTCGGAGACTATTCCACGTATTTCCTCTGCGCCTATTCCGTAGCCGCCTGCATATCCGCCCTGTGACATTCCTTGTCCCATATTGCCGTTGTTGCCGCCCATCATACTCATAAGCATCATTCGCATATTCTCGTCACGTTGGCGCGCTTCGGCTTCTGCCTTGTTATGCTCAAAGTCTTCCTTGGCGTACGCTAAATTATCCTCGGCTTTTCTACATCTGTTCTTGGCTATCAACATTATTACAAAACTTGCAACTGTCAACGCTATGAATACGCACGCTATTATCGTCCAACTCGTTGACGCCCAGCCAAACAAACCTATCGCTCCCGCGTAGTAACTCTTGTATCTCTCGTCTGCGGTCTTGTTGGCTCTCTTGCGTCTGTTCTCATAACTTGCTGTCTTTGACAAGAACGCTATTATCAGTATTATACATACTCCGCTTACTATCGCTTGCCAATACTCCTTGACCGCTTGCAATATGC